>JAHECM010000275.1:0-4540 GCA_024641725.1 Limnohabitans sp.
GTGTTTTTGTGGGACCGGGTGGCGCGCCGCTTGGGCGACAACCGGGCCTTGCTGCTGGCCTTTGGCTTGCAAACGGTGGCCGTCTTATTGCCGGCGCTGTCGGGCGATTTGTGGGCTGCCTTGGGTGGGGCACTGGGCTATGGGGCCACTTTCATTGGCATTGTGAGCATGACGCTGGCCCTGGTGGGGCGCAAGTCGCCCAACAATCCGGGCAAGGCCATGGCCCGCTTGACGCTGAGTTATGGCGCGGCGCAGGTGATCGCGCCGGTGGTGGCCGGGGCCATGGCGCAGGCCACGGGCACCTTCAAGGGCGCGCTGTGGCTGACCGCTGCGGTCATGGCCGCAGGCATGGCGCTGCTGGCCACCTTGCCCCACGGCGGGCCAAGCCCGCAGGACAACGAGCCTTACCACTGAGCCTGACCACCGAGCTTGAACATTAAACGGGCAAAATGCCGCATCGCGCCCTTGGGGGCGCTCACCACACAAGGCCCTTGCCGTGAATTCTCAAAGCTACATCCCCGGCAAAGACGCGCCTCTTGAAGCCACCATCCAGACCATGCAAGCCAAGCTGCAGGCGCTGGGCTTTCACATTGAAGAAAAAAGCTGGCTCAACCCGGTGGACGGCATTTGGTCGGTGCACATCCGCGACCGCGATTGCCCGATTTTGTTCACCAACGGCAAGGGCGCGACGCGCTTGGCTTGCCTGGCCAGCGCTTTGGGCGAGTTTTTTGAGCGTTTGTCGACCAATTATTTTTGGACGCACTTTTATTTGGGCCCCGAAGTCGCCCAACACGATTTTGTGCATTACCCCCAAGAGCGTTGGTTTGACGTGCCCGAGGACGACCTTTGGCCCCAAGCCCTGCTGAACAAAGAGTTGCACGCCTTCTACAACCCCGAAGGCCAAATTTCTGCCCGCAGTTTGGTGGAGTTCAACTCCGGCAACGAGGAGCGCGGCATTTGCACCATCCCTTATGTGCGCCAGCGCGACGGCAGCACCGCCTTCATTCCGGTCAACATCATTGGCAACCTGTATGTGAGCAACGGCATGTCGGCGGGCAACACCGCGCCAGAGGCCCGCACGCAAGCCTTGTCGGAGGTGTTTGAGCGTTACATCAAGGGGCGCATCATCAGCGAGGGCATTTGCCTGCCCGATGTGCCCGAGGCGGTCATCCGCCGCTACCCACGCATTGCCGCTGGCGTGGACGCGCTGCGCGCTGCGGGCTTTGGCATCTTGGTCAAAGACGCGTCGCTGGGCGGGCAATACCCGGTCATGAACGTGACCTTGCTGCACCCCGAAGACCAAGGCTGCTTTGCCAGCTTTGGGGCGCACCCGCGTTTTGAGGTCGCGCTTGAGCGCGCTTTGACCGAGCTGCTTCAAGGCCGCGCGCTGGACACGCTCAAAGGCTTTCCGCCACCCACGTTTGACCTGGAAGAAGCCGCCAGCGCCACCAACATCGAGATCCACTTTGTCGATTCGAGTGGGGTCATCCACTGGAACTTTTTGAGCGAAATACCCGACCATGTGTTTGTGGACTGGAACTTTGCCACCACCACGGCGCAAGACTACGAGTGGTCGGTCAACAAAATCCACGAAGAGGGCTTTGACATTTACATCTCGGACTTTGAGCACTTGGGCGTGTACGGCTGCCGCATTTTGGTGCCGGGCATGTCCGAGATTTACCCGGTGGACGACCTGGATTTTGAGAACAACAGCATCGCCAACCCCATGCGCGAAGCGATTTTGAACCTGCCCGATCTGGACGACGAGGAGTGTGAAGACCTGTTGGCCACGCTCAACGAGTCCAGCTTGGCCGACCAGCGCCCGGTGGCGGCGGTGATTGGCATGGCGGCCGACGCGGGCTCGTTTTGGGCCGATTTGCGGGTGGGCGAATTGAAGACCTTACTGGCGCTGGCCAGTGGCAACGAAGAAGCCACGCTCGAAGGCTGCGAGTGGATTCGCCACTTTGACCAAATCTCGCCCCAGCGCCGTGCGGTGTACGCCTGCGTTGAAACCCTGCTGCAGTTGTCAGACGGGGGCAGCACCGGCCCTTATTTGTCGTCGCTGCGCCAGTTGTACGGTGCCGCTGCGGTGGTGCAGGCGCAGGCGCTGATTGCGCAGACCGACCGCTTCATGGGCATTTCTGCACCGGGCTTGCAGATGGCCGGTTGCGCCATGCACCAAAAATTGTTGACCGCCTACGGCAAAGTGCAAGCGCTCAAAGCGCAGGCGGCCAGCCAGACGGATTGGCGTCAGCCCTGAGGGCCTGCGCAGCTCAAATCCCGAGGCTTTGCAGTTGCACCAAGCCCTTGGGGGTTTGCAGTGTGGCGGTGATGTTGGCGGGGCCGGTCTCAATCGACAAGCCGCTCAGGCCCAGGGCCTCGCAGGCGGTTTGCAGCTTG
This sequence comes from Limnohabitans sp., assembly GCA_024641725.1. Lineage (GTDB taxonomy): Bacteria > Pseudomonadota > Gammaproteobacteria > Burkholderiales > Burkholderiaceae_C > Limnohabitans_A. Next base: position 2,401 of record JAHECM010000275.1, read on the forward strand.
GCACCGCTGGGGTGGCTGATGCTCAGGCTTTGCAAAGACACCCCTGAGCGCGGCAAGCTGTTGCGCGGGTGCAGGCGCAGCGGCTCGGTGGCCTCGGGTTTGCCCCATTGGATGAGCGTGGGCAAGCAGCCGTTGAACAGGCGTTCGCCGTCTTCGCGCACCGTGATTTGCCAGTTGAGCGTGCCTTTGTTCAATTTGCGGCTGGCATGCACGATCTGGCCGCGCTCAATGTCTTGGGTGCGCAAGGCGTGGCGGGCGGCCTTGATGTCGTCCGTGCTGGCCACAAATGTGATCAGCCGGGGCGCTTGCGCAATGGCTTTTTGCACCGCCTTGTCGTCCAGGTCAAACCAACGGGCGACCTGGGGGCTTTTGGCCAGCGACGCTTGGGGGTTGATGGCGATGATTTCCAGATAGGCCAGGGGGTGTGCGGGCGTGGCGATTTTGAACAAGCGGTTGTGCGTGCCGTATTTTTCATGCTCGCCGCCGGGTGCGGGGGTGATGCCCAGCGTGGCCTCGCACCAGTGCACGCCTTGTTCCAAGGTGGCGGCGGCCACAACCAGGTGATCGATTTGGGTTTTCATGGGTTCGGTTCTCAGGCCCGCAGGCCCGTGGTGAGGGGGGTGACTGCGTCAGCGGGTGCTGTCGGTGGCAGGCAGGTCTGCCGTGGCAGGCAAGGCGGGTGTGGAGAGGGAGGAGGGTGTGCCGGGGGGGCCGGATTTGGCCGTGGCGTCGACCCGCCGCGCGCCGTTGAAGCGGTTTTTCCAGTAAGCCGAACGCATGTCGTCCACTTGCACAGATTTGCCCGATCGCGGCGAATGGATGAACTTGCCGTCGCCAACATAAATGCCCACATGGCTGAAGGCACGCTTCATGGTGTTGAAAAACACCAAGTCGCCGGGCTTGAGCTCGGTGGGTTCAATGGTTTCGGTGACCTTGGCCTGCTCTGCGGCGCGGTGGGGCAGCAGCTTGCCAAAAGACTGCTCATAAACGTGGCGGACAAAGCCGCTGCAGTCAAAGCCGGAGTTTTCGCTGGTGCCACCTCGCCGGTAGGGCACGCCCAACAGGCCCATGGCCTGGCCCAGCAGATCGGTGGTTTTGTCGCCCACGCTTTGTTTGGCCAAAGACATTTGGCCCGTCAAACTGCCCGCCCATTGCGCCAAAAAGCCCGTGGGGTTGACCGCCGGGGGCTCTTCGTTTTCTGCGGGCGCAGCAAACACCAAGGTGGTGGTCAAGACCAGCAACCAGGGCAGTTTTTTTAGCAAAGCAGTCAGGGGTGAATACAAAAGAAAGTCAGATTCAGTAAAGAATGGGCCATTCTATCCGCAGCCCTGAGCCCGAGGGAGCGCGCCCAGTCTGCTGCACAATGCGGGGCAAAGGACACAGAACATGTTGATTGACGCAGACGAATGCCAACTGGTCTTGGTGGATTACCAGGCCAAACTCCAGCCCGTGATGGCCGGCGCCACCGAAGTGTGGGCCAATGCCGCCCGACTGGCACAGCTGGCCAGCGCCCTGGGCGTGCCGGTCTGGGGCACAGAGCAAAACCCCTCCAAATTGGGCGAAATGCCCCCCGAAATCCGCAGCCATTGCCGACAAGTGTTGGCCAAAATGCAGTTCAGCGCGGTGGAAGAAGGCCTGGGCGAATGGCTGCAACCCGAACCGGCTCAAGCGCCTCGGGGCAACGCCCGGAGCTTACCCCGCCACCTGCAAAAGCCCCAAGCGGGTGCCCAAGAACGCAAAAGCATCGTGATTGCCGGGTGTGAGGCCCACATTTGCTTGTTGCAAACGGCGCTGGACTTGCTCGAAGACGAGTTTGAAGTGTGGGTCGTGACCGATGCCTGCGCCTCACGCACCGAGCGCAACCGCGACGCGGCCTATGACCGCTTGGCCGGGGCAGGGGCTGAGTTGGTGACGTCCGAAATGCTGGCCTTTGAATGGGTGCGCTCGGCCGAGCACCCTGACTTCAAGCTGCTGCAAAGTCTGTTCAAGTGAGCCTTCTGCGCCCAGGCCACTGACTTTGCGTTGACAAGTCAGCTGGCCGCAAGACCCTTGCTCATAATTATGAATTCACTTGTCCGGGGCGAGGCCTTGGACAAAGAGTTCTTTCAATGCAGGGTTTAGGAGTCTTTCATGGGCAGCT
>JAHECM010000275.1:4640-9144 GCA_024641725.1 Limnohabitans sp.
GGCTACACCGTGGCCTTGGCGTCGAGCATTCCCAATATTTACCAAGGCAAGCCTGGCGAGACCTTCTTTTGCACCAGCGACATCGGCTGGGTGGTGGGCCACAGCTACATCATCTACGGTCCATTGATCGGAGGCATGGCCACCATCATGTACGAAGGCCTGCCCATCCGCCCAGACGGCGGCGTGTGGTGGAGCTTGGTCGAGAAGTACAAAGTCTCGGTCATGTTCAGCGCGCCCACGGCCATCCGTGTGCTCAAAAAGCAAGACCCGGCTTTGTTGACCAAATACGATTTGTCCAGCCTCAAAGCCCTGTTCTTGGCCGGCGAGCCCTTGGACGAGCCCACGGCCAAGTGGATTTCTGAAGGCCTGAACGGCAAAGCCATCATCGACAACTACTGGCAAACTGAAACCGGCTGGCCCATCTTGACCATCTGCAACGGCGTCGAAAAGGCCCCGAGCAAGTTTGGCTCACCCGGCAAGGCTGTCTATGGCTACAACGTCAAGTTGGTCGACGACCAAACCGGCGAAGAGCTCACAGGCGCGAACCAAAAAGGCGTCTTGACCATCGAAGGCCCACTGCCTCCTGGCAACTTGCAAACCATCTGGGGTGACGACACCCGCTTCATCAATACCTACTGGAAGACCGTACCCAACAAGCTCGTGTACAGCACCTTCGACTGGGCGGTGCGCGACGAGGATGGTTACTACTTCATTTTGGGCCGCACCGACGACGTGATCAACGTCGCCGGTCACCGCTTGGGCACCCGCGAGATCGAGGAGAGCATCTCCAGCCACCCCAATATCGCCGAAGTGGCGGTGGTCGGTGTGGCCGATCAGCTCAAAGGCCAAGTGGCCATGGCCTTTGCCATCGCCAAAGACACCTCGGGCTTGACCGACGCGGCGGCGCGCCTGAAGTTCGAGGGCGAAGTCATGAAGGTGGTGGACTCGCAGTTGGGGGCCGTGGCCCGCCCATCGCGCGTGCTGTTTGTCACCGCTTTGCCCAAAACGCGCAGCGGTAAGCTGCTGCGCCGGGCGATTCAGGCAGTGGCCGAAGGCCGTGACCCTGGTGACTTGACCACCATGGACGATCCGGCAGCGCTCCAGCAGATCGTGGATTTGATGAAAGTTTGACGACAAAGGACCCCGCCTGGTGCGGGGTCTTTTTTTGCACGAACAGCGTGAAGCTGTAAGTTTGACATTGGCCAAGCCATGGCACAATGCAGCGGTTACTCAGGCCCTTCCCTAGCCACTGTCGCATCCGCCAACCGGTCCAGCCGTGTCGCGGAAGGTAAAAAATCAACCAACTTATGTTTCCCCGAGGGAAACGGAGGTCAGCGAAAAATGAGCGAGACTAATTCCGTCTACGCTGCCTATTCAGGCAACACCCACCTTTTTGGAGGCAATGGTCCGTACGTCGAAGAGATGTATGAGAACTACCTTGCCAACCCCGGTAGCGTGCCTGATTCTTGGCGCGAATACTTTGACGCTTTGCAGCATGTGCCTGCAGTCGATGGCTCCAATGCCAAAGACGTGCCCCATCTGCCCGTCATCAACGCATTTGCCGAGCGCGCCAAACAAGGCGGCACCAAGGTCGTCATGGCCAGCGCCGACGCCGAAATGGGCCGCAAGCGCACCGCCGTGCAGCAGCTCATTGCAGCTTACCGCAACGTCGGCCAACGCTGGGCCGACCTGGACCCGCTCAAGCGCACCGAGCGCCCCCATATTCCTGACCTCGATCCCGCTTTCTATGGCTTCACCGACGCCGACCAAGAAACCGTGTTCGACACCAGCAACACTTTCTTTGGCAAAGACCGCATGTCTTTGCGCGAGTTGCTCAACGCTTTGCGTGAAACCTACTGCGGCACCTTGGGCGCCGAGTACATGTACACCACCGAGCAAGCTGAAAAGCGTTGGTGGCAACAAAAGTTGGAAAGCATTCGCAGCAAGTCCAACTTCAATGCCGACAAGAAAAAGCAGATCCTTGACCGCCTGACGGCAGCCGAAGGTCTGGAGCGCTATTTGCACACCAAATACGTGGGTCAAAAGCGCTTCTCGCTCGAGGGTGGCGAGAGTTTCATCGCGGCCATGGACGAGCTGATCCAACAAGCGGGCACCCAAGGCGTGCAAGAAGTCGTGATCGGCATGGCCCACCGCGGCCGCCTGAACGTCTTGGTCAACACCATGGGCAAGCTGCCTGCGGACCTGTTCGCCGAGTTCGACCACACCGCGCCCGAAGAGCTGCCTGCTGGCGACGTCAAGTACCACCAAGGTTTCAGCTCCGACGTGAACACCGCCGGTGGCCCAGTGCACTTGTCGCTGGCGTTCAACCCCTCGCACTTGGAAATCGTCAACCCCGTGGTGGAAGGCTCTGTGCGCGCCCGCATGGACCGCCGCGATGACCCGCTGGGCCAGCAAGTGCTGCCTGTTTTGGTGCACGGTGATTCCGCTTTTGGCGGCCAAGGCGTGAACCAAGAAACACTGGCATTGGCCCAAACCCGTGGGTACTCCACGGGCGGCACGGTGCACATCATCATCAACAACCAGATCGGTTTCACCACCTCTGACCCGCGTGACATGCGCTCCAGCGTGTTTTGCACGGACATCGTCAAAATGGTCGAAGCCCCTGTGCTGCACGTCAACGGCGACGATCCAGAGAACGTCGTGCTGGCCACCCAGCTGGCGCTCGAGTACCGCATGACCTTCCGCAAGGACGTGGTGCTGGACATCGTGTGCTTCCGCAAATTGGGACACAACGAGCAAGACACCCCGGCGCTGACCCAGCCGCTGATGTACAAAAAAATCAGCGCGCACCCCGGCACCCGCCGCCTGTTTGCCGACAAATTGACCACGCAAGGCCTGGGCGAGACCCTGGGCGACGACATGGTCAAGGCCTATCGCGCCGCCATGGACGCGGGCAAAAACACCTCCGAGCCCGTGCTCTCCAACTTCAAGACCAAGTTCACCGTGGACTGGGCGCCTTACATGGGCAAGAAGTGGACCGACGCTGGCGACACCTCGATCCCGCTGTCCGAGTGGAAGCGTTTGTCTGAAAAGCTCACCACCATTCCTGCCAGCGTGACGCCTCACCAATTGGTGAAAAAGGTGTACGACGACCGCGCAGCGATGGGCCGTGGCGACGTCAACGTCGACTGGGGCATGGGCGAGCACATGGCCTTTGCCTCCTTGGTGGCCAGTGGTTACCCCGTGCGTTTGTCGGGTGAAGACTGCGGTCGCGGCACCTTCACGCACCGCCATGCGGTCATTCACGACCAAAACCGCGAAAAGTGGGACACCGGCACCTACGTGCCCCTGCAAAACGTGGCCGACAAGCAGGCCCCATTTGTGGTCATCGACTCCATCTTGTCCGAAGAAGCGGTGTTGGGTTTTGAATACGGCTACGCCTCCAACGACCCCAGCACGCTGGTGATTTGGGAAGCCCAGTTTGGCGACTTTGCCAACGGCGCACAGGTGGTGATCGACCAATTCATCGCCTCGGGCGAAGTCAAGTGGGGCCGCGTCAACGGCATCACCTTGATGCTGCCGCACGGCTACGAAGGCCAAGGCCCTGAGCACAGCTCGGCCCGCGTGGAGCGCTTCATGCAGCTGGCGGCGGACACCAATATGCAGATCGTGCAGCCCACCACGGCCAGCCAGATCTTCCACATTTTGCGTCGCCAAATGGTGCGTGACCTGCGCAAACCGCTGGTCATCTTCACCCCCAAGTCGCTGTTGCGCAACAAAGACGCCACTTCGCCGGTGTCCGAGTTCACCAAGGGCAGCTTCCAGACGGTGATTCCAGAAAACAAGGCCCTCAAGGCCGACAAGGTCAAGCGCGTGATCGCTTGCTCGGGCAAGGTTTACTACGACCTGGTCAAGCAACGCGAAGCCAAAGGTGCGGACGACGTGGCCATCTTGCGCGTCGAGCAGCTCTACCCGTTCCCCCACAAGGCGTTTGCGGCCGAGCTCAAAAAGTACCCCAACGCCACCGACATCGTGTGGTGCCAGGACGAGCCACAAAACCAAGGCGCTTGGTTCTTCATTCAGCACAACATCCACGAGAACATGCTGGAAGGCCAAAAACTCGGCTATGCCGGTCGCGCGGCGTCCGCTTCACCTGCCGTGGGTTACTCACACCTGCACCAGGACCAGCAAAAGGCCCTCATCGAGGCCGCCTTCGCCAAGCTCAAGGGCTTTGTGCTGACCAAGTGACCGCATCCGAACAAACAAACGCAACTGTTTAAAGAGAATTCAAAATGGCAATCGTAGACGTCAAAGTTCCCCAACTGTCTGAATCTGTGGCCGAGGCCACCTTGCTGCAGTGGAAGAAAAAGCCCGGTGACGCCGTGGCGCAGGACGAGATCCTGATCGAAATCGAGACCGACAAGGTCGTGATGGAAGTGCCCGCGCCTTCGGCTGGCGTGTTGGCCGAAATCTTGGTGGCCGACGGCGGTACTGTGACCGCCGAGCAATTGATCGCCAAGATCGACACCGAAGGCAAAGCTGG
>JAHECM010000275.1:9244-12879 GCA_024641725.1 Limnohabitans sp.
AGGTCGTGATGGAAGTGCCCGCGCCTTCGGCTGGCGTGTTGGCCGAAATCTTGGTGGCCGACGGCGGTACTGTGACCGCCGAGCAATTGATCGCCAAGATCGACACCGAAGGCAAAGCTGGTGCGACTGCGGCTGCCGTGGCTGCACCAGCCGCTGCTGCCGCCGCACCTGCTGCAGTGGCTGCAGTTGCTGCTGCATCCACCAGCAAAGCCGGCGTGGCCATGCCCGCCGCTGCCAAGCTGATGGCCGACAACCACTTGGCCGCTGGCTCGGTGGCTGGCACAGGCAAAGACGGCCGCGTCACCAAAGGTGATGTGCTCGCTGCCGTGCAAGGCGGCGTTTCAGGCGCTGCTGTGGCCGGTGGCGTTCAGTCCACGGCTGCGGTCATTCCGACCGGCGCGCCCACCAAGACGCTGCCCCAAGTAGCTGCACCCGCTGTGGCCCTGGGTGATCGCCCAGAGCAGCGCGTGCCCATGACGCGCCTGCGTGCCCGCGTGGCCGAGCGTCTGCTGCAATCGCAGTCGACCAACGCCATCTTGACCACCTTCAACGAAATCAACATGGCGCCGGTCATGGACATGCGCAAGCGCATGCAAGACCGGTTCGAAAAAGAGCACGGCTGCAAGCTGGGCTTCATGAGCTTCTTCGTCAAGGCGGCTGTGCACGCCCTGAAGAAGTTCCCAGTGCTCAACGCTTCGGTGGACGGCAACGACATCGTGTACCACGGCTACTTTGACATCGGTATCGCCGTGGGCTCGCCCCGTGGCTTGGTGGTGCCAATCTTGCGCAACGCCGACCAAATGAGCTTTGCCGAGATCGAAAAGAAGATCGCCGAATTCGGTCAGAAGGCCAAAGACGGCAAGCTGGGCATCGAAGAGATGACCGGTGGCACGTTCTCTATCTCCAACGGCGGCACCTTCGGCTCCATGATGTCCACCCCCATCATCAACCCACCACAATCGGCGATCTTGGGCGTACACGCCACCAAAGACCGTGCCATGGTGGAAAACGGCCAAGTGGTGGTTCGTCCCATGAACTACTTCGCGATGTCCTATGACCACCGCATCATTGACGGTCGCGAAGCTGTCTTGGGCTTGGTGGCGATGAAAGAGGCGCTGGAAGACCCAGCTCGCCTCTTGTTCGACATCTGATTTCCACGTTTTGAATGCCCCCTGCCCAGGGGGCGTTTTTCATCCAAAAGACCCATACCATGAGCAAACAATTCGACGTCGTCGTCATCGGCGGTGGCCCCGGTGGCTACATTGCGGCCATCCGCGCTGCACAACTCGGTTTCCAAGTCGCCTGTATCGACGAGTGGAAAAACGCAGCCGGTGGCCCAGCCCCTGGCGGCACTTGCACCAACGTGGGGTGCATCCCGTCTAAGGCTTTGCTGCAGTCCAGCGAGCACTTTGACCATGCGACCCACCATTTTGCCGACCACGGCATCACGGCCAAAGACGTGAAGATGGACGTGGCCAAGATGATCGCCCGCAAGGACGCGGTCGTGAAGCAGAACAACGACGGCATCTTGTACCTGCTCAAAAAGAACAAGGTCACGTTCTTCCACGGTCGCGGCAGTTTTGCGGGCCAAGCCGACGGCGCTTTCGCCATCAACGTGGCTGGCAAGTCCGAAGAGTCCATCACCGCCAAACAAGTCATCATCGCCACTGGCTCCAACGCCCGTGCCTTGCCTGGCACACCGTTTGACGAAGTCAATGTCTTGTCGAACGATGGCGCATTGAGCGTGGGCGCTGTGCCCAAGAAGCTCGCCTTGATCGGCTCGGGCGTGATCGGTTTGGAGATGGGCTCTGTGTGGCGTCGTCTGGGTGCTGAAGTCACCATCCTCGAAGGCCTGCCTACATTCTTGGGCGCGGTGGACGAGCAAATCGCCAAAGAAGCCAAGAAGGCCTTTGACAAGCAAGGCTTGAAAATCGAACTCGGCGTGAAAGTCGGCGAGATCGTCAACGGCAAGAAGGGCGTCACCGTCAACTACACCAACGCCAAAGGCGAAGCGGTGGCTTTGGATGCCGACAAACTGATCGTGTCGATTGGCCGCGTGCCCAACACCATTGGCTTGAATGCCGAAGCCATCGGCTTGCAACTGGGCGAGCGCGGCGACATTTTGGTGGACGCCGAATGCAAAACCAACGTCCCCGGCGTGTGGGCCGTGGGCGATGTGGTGCGTGGCCCCATGCTGGCGCACAAGGCAGAAGAAGAAGGCGTGGCTGTGGCCGAGCGCATCGCGGGCCAACACGGCCATGTGAACTTCAACACCATCCCTTGGGTCATCTACACCAGCCCCGAGATCGCTTGGGTCGGCCGCACTGAGCAGCAGCTCAAGGCCGATGGCGTGGCGTACAAGGCAGGCTCGTTCCCCTTCCTCGCGAACGGCCGCGCACGCGCTTTGGGCGACACCACCGGCATGGTCAAGATGCTGGCTGATGCCACGACCGACGAAATCTTGGGCGTGCACATCGTGGGCCCTATGGCGTCTGAGTTGATCGCCGAGGCCGTGGTGGCGATGGAGTTCAAGGCTTCGGCCGAAGACATCGCCCGCATTTGCCACGCACACCCGTCTTTGAGCGAGTCGACCAAAGAAGCGGCGCTGGCCGTGGACAAGCGCACCTTGAATTTCTGACCCCACAAGCCGCCCGGGACAACAGTTTCGGGCGACTTGGGTTAAAGTTCTTGCACCCCAAAAACCCGGGCCTGGTCCCGGGTTTTGTTTTGATCACCAAGACCCAATCCCCCACATGTCTGTTCGTGCCGTATACGAAGAAGAACTCCGCAAACGCGGCTACCAGAGCGATCCGGCTCAGCTGCGCGCGATTGAGGCCCTGGAGCGCTGCGCGAACGAGTGGGCCAGCTACCGGGCCAAACGCTCCAACGCCTTCAAAAAACTGATCAACCGCCCCGAGATTCCCAAGGGCGTGTACATGTTCGGCGGGGTAGGGCGCGGCAAGAGCTTTTTGATGGACTGCTTTTTCGAGGCGGTGCCGATTCAGCGCAAAACCCGCTTGCACTTTCACGAGTTCATGCGAGAGGTACACCGCGAACTGGCCGCCATGCAGGGCACCGTGAACCCGCTGGATGTGCTGGGCAAAAAAATGGCCCAGCGTTACCGCTTGATCTGTTTTGACGAATTCCATGTAGCGGACATCACCGACGCGATGATCCTGCACCGCTTGCTGGTGGCGCTGTTTGACAACGGCGTGGGCTTTGTGACCACCTCCAACTTTCAGCCCGATGGGCTGTACCCCAATGGCTTGCACCGCGACCGCATCTTGCCCGCCATTGCGTTGCTCAACCAGCGCATGCAGGTGCTCAGCGTGGACAACGGCACTGACTACCGCCGCCGCACGCTGGAGATGCTCGACCTTTACAAAACCCCTTTGAGCCCACAAATCGAGACGGAAATGGACGAGGCTTTCAACAAGCTCGCCAGTGGTCCCGACGAAGACCCGGTGCTGCACATCGAGGCACGGCAAATCCGCGCCAAGCGACGTGCAGGCGGGGTGGTGTGGTTTGACTTTCGCACCCTGTGCGGTGGCCCGCGCTCGCAAAACGATTACCTGGAAATCGCCACCCAGTTCCATTCTTTGCTCTTGTCGGACGTGCCCCTCATGCCCGTCAAG
>JAHECM010000004.1 GCA_024641725.1 Limnohabitans sp.
CCAACACCGTGGTGTGGAACCCCGGCCCAGACAAATGCGCGGGCCTGGCCGACATGCCACGCGACGGCTTTGCCCGCATGCTCTGCGTCGAAGCCGCACAAGTCTTCGACCCCGTGGCCGTGCCCCCGGGCGCGCAATGGGCGGGGTGGCAGCGCTTGACGGTGGCTTGACGCTCTTTTGGCGATCCTTTGATTTTGAAAACGGTGAATTCTTATGCTGGCTAAGCGCATCATCCCCTGCCTGGACGTGACCGGCGGTCGCGTGGTCAAGGGCGTCAACTTTGTCGAACTGCGCGACGCCGGAGACCCGGTGGAGATCGCCGCCCGCTACAACGAGCAAGGCGCGGACGAACTCACCTTTTTGGACATCACCGCCACCAGCGACGGGCGCGACGTGATCTTGCACATCATCGAAGCTGTGGCCAGCCAAGTGTTCATCCCGCTCACCGTGGGCGGAGGCGTGCGCACGGTGGAAGACGTGCGCCGCTTGCTGAACGCCGGTGCAGACAAAACCAGCTTCAACTCGGCGGCCATTGCCAACCCCCAAGTCATCCGCGACGCGTCCAACAAATACGGCGCGCAATGCATCGTCGTGGCCATCGACGCCAAACGCCGCAGCGCAGAAGACGAGCAACGCATCGGCGCCAACGGCCAAGCCATGGGCCCTGGCTGGGACGTTTACAGCCACGGCGGCCGCAAAAACATGGGCCTGGACGCGGTGGCCTGGGCCAGCCAAATGGCCGAGTACGGCGCAGGCGAAATCCTGCTCACCAGCATGGACCGCGACGGCACCAAAAGCGGCTTTGACCTGCAACTGACCCGCGCCGTGAGCGACGCGGTGAGCGTGCCCGTGATCGCCTCCGGCGGCGTGGGCAACCTCGACCACTTGGCCGACGGCGTGAGCATCGGCGGGGCGGATGCCGTGCTGGCGGCGAGCATCTTTCATTACGGCGAATACACCGTTCAGCAGGCCAAAGAGCGGATGCGGGAACGAGGCATTCAGGTTAGGCTATGAGCATGAACTGGCTCGACAAAATCAAATGGGACGACAAAGGCTTGGTGCCTGTGATCGCCCAAGAAAACGCCTCGGGCGACGTGCTCATGTTCGCCTGGATGAACCGCGAGGCGCTTGAGAAAACCGCCGAGCTGGGGCGCGCTGTGTACTTCAGCCGCTCGCGCAACAAGCTGTGGTTCAAGGGCGAAGAATCCGGCCATGTGCAACAGGTGCATGACATTCGGCTGGACTGCGACAACGACGTGGTGCTGCTCAAGGTGACCCAGCTCGGCCACGAGCCAGGCATTGCTTGCCACACGGGGCGGCACAGTTGCTTTTTTCAGAGCCTGCAGCCGGACGGCTGGCAGGCGCTTGACCCGGTCCTGAAGGACCCCGAAACCATTTACAAGTGAACACCATGAGTTCCATCGACACCTTGGCCCGCTTGGCGGCAGTCATTGAAAGCCGCAAGCCCGCCAACGGCGGCGACCCCGAAAAGAGCTACGTCTCGCGCTTGCTGCACAAGGGCCCCGACGCTTTTTTGAAGAAAATTGGCGAAGAAGCCACCGAGACCGTGATGGCCGCCAAAGACGTGGACCACGGCGGCGATGCGTCCAAGCTGGTGTATGAGGTGGCCGATTTGTGGTTTCACAGCATGATCGCGCTGGCCCACTATGGCCTCACGCCCGCCGATGTGGTCAACGAGCTGGCCCGCCGCGAGGGCCTGAGTGGCCTGGAAGAAAAAGCCTTGCGCAAGGTCCAAGAGCGCGAGCGTTTGGGCGAGTAAGCCATGCACGAGCCGATGCACTCGCCGCCGTCGGACGACAGCACCCACACCCTGAGCTGGGTCAGCTACATCTTGCACTTGGTCGTGGCCGTCAGCGCCGTGGTGCCGGGTGCGCAGGTGGGGCCGCTGTTGTTGGTGGTGGCTTTGGTGTTGGATGCGGTCAAAAAGGGCGATGCACGGTGCAGTTGGGAGGCGTCGCACTTTGCTTACCGCCTGCGCACGGTGCTGTGGGCTGCAGCCTTGTACTTGATCACCGTGCCGCTCTGGTTTTTATTTGTGTTTCCGGGCTGGCTGGCCTGGTGTGGCATTTCCATCTGGTTCTTGTACCGCATTGTGCTGGGCATGGTGCGCTTGAACCGTCAACAACCCATGCCCGATGCCTCGGGCCTTTGAGCTTTTTTAAATCATGAGCGACCACTGCCTTTTTTGCAAAATCATCGCGGGCAAAATCCCCTCGCGCAAAGTCCACGAAGACGAGCATGTGTTTGCCTTCCATGACATTGCGCCTTGGGCGCCCATTCACTTTTTGATCATTCCCAAGCTGCACATCCCGTCCATGGCGCATTTGGCCCCCGAGCACGCGGGCTTGATGGGCCACATGATGACCCTGGCCCCCAAGCTGGCGCTGCAAGAGGGGTGCAATCCTTACCCCGAAGGTGGCTTTCGTGTGGTGGTGAACAATGGGCAAGAGGGCGGTCAAGAGGTGCACCATTTGCACATGCACGTCATGGGCGGCCCGCGCCCCTGGCTGCGGGGGTGATGGGCGGCGCCTCTGGGCAAATGGCCCGGTGTGTCAGGGGGATCCTGAGGGGGGCTTGATCCCCTTTAGAATCCCGCATCAACGTTAGGAGAATTTTCATGGGTTCCTTTTCTATTTGGCACTGGCTGATCGTGTTGTTGATCGTCGTGATGGTGTTTGGCACCAAAAAGCTCAAAAACATGGGCTCTGACTTGGGCGGTGCTGTCAAAGGCTTCAAAGACGGCATGAAAGAAGGCGGCGCAGCCGAAGACAAGCCTGCAGCGGCCCCCGCTGCCGTGGCCGCTCAGGTGCAAGCCGAGAAAACCACGATCGACGTGGAAGCCAAGACCAAGTCTTGAGCTGAACACCCAGGTTCCTTGTTTTGCTTGATTTAGGCATTTCCAAACTGGCGCTGATCGGCGCTGTGGCGCTGATCGTGATCGGCCCCGAAAAACTGCCCCGCGTGGCCCGCACTTTGGGCACCTTGCTGGGTAAGGCGCAGCGCTACGTCGCCGACGTCAAGGCCGAGGTCAACCGGTCCATGGACCTCGAAGAGCTCAAAAAAATGAAAGAGACCATGGAGACAGCGGCTCGCGATGTGCAGCAGTCTGTCCAGACCACGGCCTCTGATTTTGAAAAAGACTGGGCAGAAACCACGGCGGGCCTGAGCAGTGAGCTGCCTGCCATCGAGCCACCACCGCCGTATTACGTTCGCCCAGACAAAAACTGGCGACTCAAGCGGGGGGCTGTGCCCCAGTGGTACAAGGCCCGTTCTGGGGTGCGCACCAAGGCTTTGTCTGGCGCGGCCCGCGTGGCGCGTTACCGGCCCAAACCCCTGAATTGATTGCTTTTGACCTTGCGGCGCAGGCTGCGGGGTTTTCATGGATTCCCTCATGTCCGATACCCCTCACAAGCCCGAAGACGAACTGGCTGGCACCGAGCAGCCGTTTGTGACTCACCTGATCGAGTTGCGCGACCGGCTGGTGCGCGCCATGGCAGCCATTGGCATTGCCGCTGCGGTGTTGGCCATTTTTCCGGGGCCGGGCGAGTTGTACGACTTGTTGGCAGCGCCCTTGGTGGCGCATTTGCCCAAAGGGGCCACCTTGATCGCCACGTCGGTGATTTCGCCCTTCATGGTGCCGCTCAAGATCATGTTCATGGCGGCTTTTTTGATCGCTTTGCCGGTGGTGCTGTACCAGTTGTGGGCGTTTGTGGCCCCGGGTTTGTACACGCACGAGAAAAAATTGGTGTTGCCCTTGGTGGTGTCCAGCACGCTGCTGTTTTTTGTGGGCGTGGCGTTTTGTTATTTCTTTGTCTTTGGCCAGGTGTTCAAGTTCATTCAGGGCTTTGCGCCCAAGAGCATCACGGCAGCACCCGACATTGAGGCCTATTTGAGCTTTGTGTTGACCATGTTTTTGGCCTTTGGCTTGGCGTTTGAGGTGCCGGTGGTGGTGGTGGTGCTGGCACGCATGGGCGTTGTGAGCGTGCAAAAACTCAAAGAGTTTCGGGGTTACTTTGTCGTGCTGGCCTTTGTGATCGCTGCGGTGGTCACGCCGCCCGATGTGGTGTCGCAGTTGGCGCTGGCCATTCCCATGTGTTTGCTCTACGAGATGGGCATTTGGGCCGCGCAAATTTTCATCAAACACACGCAGGCCCCTGACGAAGCCCCTTCAGCCTGAGTTGGGCCGATAGCGCCTTGCCGTTCCTTTCCGTTCCTTTTTGCTCGGGACGTGATTGGGGCGTTGCTGGGGTGTAGTTGGGGTGTAGTTGAGACTGCACTGGGCTGCAGCAGCGCTCTGCGTTCAGCGCTGGATGTGTCGCGGCACGGGCCGTTGGGTGGGTTCAAGGGTGAGCTCGACCATGCCCTGGCGTCGCCAAACCTGCACTTTGGCGGGCACACCGGGCGACAAGCTGGCCACTTGGCTCAACAATTCGGCCACATTGCCCACGGCATGGGCGTTCACGTTGAGCACAACATCGCCCACGCGCATCCCGGCTTGGGCGGCCGGGCCATTTTTCAAAACCCCGGTGATGACCACGCCCGATATGGCGGACGGACTGGCCGGCAAATTGAAGGTGGCCGCCAGCTCGGGGCTCAGGTCTTGCGGCTCGACCCCGATCCAGCCGCGCGTGACTTTGCCGTCTTTGAGGAGGTCGCGCATCACCTGCTGTGCGGTGGCCACAGGTATGGCAAAGCCAATGCCCATATTGCCGCCCGAACGCGAATAAATGGCGGTGTTGATGCCCATCAGATGCCCGTTCACGTCCACCAAGGCACCGCCTGAGTTGCCGGGGTTGATGGCCGCATCGGTTTGGATGAAGTTCTCAAAGGTGTTGATGCCCAGCTGGCTGCGCCCCAAAGCACTGACGATGCCCGAAGTGACGGTCTGACCCACCCCAAAGGGGTTGCCAATGGCCAGCACCACGTCGCCAATTTGCAGCCTGTCGGACTGGCCCAGCACGATCACGGGGAGTTTGTCGAGCTCGATTTTGAGCAGTGCCAGATCGCTTTCAGGGTCGGTGCCGATGACCTTGGCGGCGGCGCGGCGGCCATCGGTCAGCACCACCTCGATGGCGTCACCGTCTTCGATGACGTGGTTGTTGGTCAAAATGTGGCCTTGCGGGCTCACGATGACGCCGCTGCCCAAACCGCCCGCGTTGCCTTCGTCGGCGTCACCCTTGAAATTGCGCGACCAAGGGTCTAGCTGGCCAGACTTTGACGGCTGGGTTTGGCTGATGTTGATGCTGACAACCGCTGGCGAAGCTTTTTGTGCAGCGCCGCTCAGGCTGCCCACCGGGCGCAGGCTCGGGTCGCTGGCAGGCGCTTGCAGCAAGGTCATGCCGCCCACCGTTTGCCGTGTATTTTTCAGCCACTCGGGTTTGAGTGTGGCCACCACAAACCAGGCGGCCAGCAGGACCGTGACCCATTGAGAAAAGAGCAACCAATATCGTTTCATGAGCGAGATTGTCCCTTAAGCGCCGCCGTGTGCGCAGGTGCTGCCGACAAAGTTGCCGACAGGGTTGCCGAAGCGTGTTGTCAAAGCGCCAACCCATGCCGCTGGCTTGGCGGGGCCGGGCAAGGCTTGCGCCACAATAAGGCCCAGTCTTTCTAAAACCCAGCCCATGACCGATGTCAAAACCTTGAGCCAAGCCTTGGATGCTTTGCTGCAGCCTGAAAAATTCCGCGACTACGGCCCCAACGGGCTGCAGGTAGAGGGCGCGCGCCCGATCCTCAAACTGGTCAGCGGCGTGACCGCCAGTCGGGCCTTGATCGACGCCGCCATCGCCGCCCAAGCCGATGCCATTTTTGTGCACCACGGTTTGTTTTGGCGTGGGCAGGATGGGCGCATCACGGGCTGGATGCGCGAGCGTTTGCGCTTGCTGTTGGTGCATGACATCCATCTTTTTGCCTACCACTTGCCCTTGGACGCACACCCTGAGTTGGGCAACAACGCCCAGTTGGGGCGGGTTTTGGGCTGGGAGGCGACCCGACGGTTTGGCGAGCAAGACTTGGGTTTCGTTGGTGACTGTGCCCCCACCGACGCGCAGGCCTTGGCCGAGCAGGTGCACCACGCCCTGGGGCGTGCGGCCACCTGCATTGCGGGCGATGGCCGCAGCATTCGGCGCGTGGCTTGGTGCACCGGTGGGGCGCAAAGTTACTTTGAGGCCGCCATTGCGGCGGGGGCTGACGCCTTCATCACCGGAGAAATTTCAGAGCCACAAGCGCATTTGGCGCGTGAAACCGGCGTCGCCTTTTTGGCGTGTGGCCACCACGCCAGCGAGCGTTATGGCGCACCGGCTGTGGCGGCCCATGTGGCCAAGCAGCTGGGGCTGGTGCACGAGTTCATTGACATTGACAACCCGGCCTGACGCCATGAACCAGTCCCCTGTTTTGCCCCTGGCCATCACCCTCGGAGATCCTTGCGGCATTGGCCCCGAAATCATTGCCAAAGCCTGGCTGCAAGCGCCGGCGTTGACGCAGGCTTGTTTTGTTGCGGGTGACGTGAGCGTCATGCGCCGCGCGGCGGCTGTGGCGGCCCCATCGCTGGTCTTGCCGGTGTGTGAAATCACCGAGCCGGCCCAGGCACTGGTCGTGCCGCCCCGCTGTGTGCCTGTTTTGCAGGTGGTGTCAGCGGCGCCTCCATTGCCTTGGGGGCAAGTCGATGCCCGGGCGGGCCGAATGGCCGGTGAAGCGGTTGTGTGGGCTGCGCAAGCAGCGTTGCGCGGCGAGGTGGCGGCATTGGTCACCGCGCCTTTGCACAAAGAAGCCTTGCACGCTGCAGGCGCGCCGTGGACGGCCTATCCGGGGCACACCGAGTTGCTGCAAGCCGAAGCGGCCCGCCATGTCGGCGTGGGCGTGGAGGCCATGCCGGTGCGCATGATGCTGGCCAACGATGAGTTGCGCACGGTGCTGGTCAGCATCCATGTGGCTTTGCGCGATGCGCTGGACGCCATCACCCACGAGCAAGTGTTGCAAACCTTGCGCATCACCCACGCGTCGCTGTGCCGCTTGTTGGGGCGTGCCCCGCGCATCGCGGTGTCCGGTGTCAATCCGCACGCGGGCGAGGGCGGGCTGTTTGGGCGCGAAGAAATCGAAGTTTTGCAACCCGCCATCGCGCAAGCCCGCGCAGAGGGCTTGGATGTGCAGGGCCCCTTTGCGCCGGACACGGTGTTCATGCGGGCGCGTCGCAAGGCGGGCGAGTGCGGTGAATTCGATGTGGTGGTGGCAATGTACCACGATCAGGGCTTGATCCCGGTCAAATACCTGGGGGTGGAGCAGGGCGTGAACGTCACTTTGGGTTTGCCCTTGATCCGAACCAGCCCGGACCATGGCACGGCCATGGACTTGGCAGGACAAGGCAAAGCCGACGCCAGCAGTTTGATTCAGGCTTTGCGCATGGCCAAGCAATTGGCGGCTTGGCCCTTGGGCCTGCTGGGTAAGCCCGACTGAAAGCGCTCAGTTCTTGCTTTTCAGGCTGTCTCGAATTTCGCGCAGCAGCAAAACGTCTTCGCTGGGCGCTGGTGGCGCAGCCGGGGTGGTCGGGGCCTCGGCGGGTGGCACAGTCAAGCGGTTCATCTGGCGGATCATCACGAAGATGATGAAGGCCAAAATCACGAAATTCAACGCAACAGTGATGAAGTTGCCATAAGCAAAGACGGCCCCCAGTTTTTTGGCCTCTGTCAGGGTCAGGCCCGCAGTTTGACCCGCCAAAGCAATGTAGTAGCTGGAAAAATCCAAACCCCCAAACGCCTTGCTGACCAAGGGCATGATCAGGTCGCCAACGGCTGAGTCGACGATTTTGCCGAAAGCGCCGCCGATGATCACACCCACGGCCAGGTCCATGACGTTGCCCTTGACGGCAAATGACTTGAATTCTTGAATGAATGACATAGAACTCCTTTTTGGGGAGAATGATTATCTTTCAAAAGCCCAGTCGGCTCTGACATCTGCAGCTTGTAAGAAGTTTGGCTGTTTCAGTCCGCTACAATCCCGGGTTGACCCTGATTCAGAATCGCAGAGGATTTCCATGAGTGATACCCCAGTCGACAGCAGCAAGCGTACATGGCTTGTCGCTACCGGTGCCGCCGGTGCCGTGGGTGCCGGCTTTGTTGCCGTGCCCTTCGTTAGCACCTTCCAGCCTTCCGAGAAGGCCAAAGCCGCTGGTGCGGCTGTAGAGGTGGACATTTCCAGTCTCCTTCCCGGTGAAAAAATGACCGTGGAATGGCGCGGCAAGCCCGTTTGGATCATGAAGCGCACGCCAGAACAACTGGAGTCGCTCAAGAAAACAGAGAACCAGCTGGCCGATCCGAACTCGGACCGCAAAGCCTTCCCGATTCCCGAGTACGCCAAAAACCAGCACCGCTCGATCAAACCCGAAATTTTTGTCGGCGTGGGCATTTGCTCGCACCTGGGCTGCTCGCCCAGCGACAAATTCCAGCCCGGTGCCCAGCCCTCATTGCCCGACGACTGGACTGGCGGCTTTCTGTGCCCCTGCCACGGCTCGACCTTTGACTTGGCGGGTCGCGTGTTCAAGAACAAGCCTGCACCTGACAACCTCGAAGTGCCACCGCACATGTACCTGTCAGACACCAAGTTGTTGGTGGGCGAAGACAAAAAGGCCTGATGGGAGACAGACATGGCTCAATTCAAAGAAATTTCCCCCAACGCTTCGGCGGGCGCCAAGCTGACCAATTGGTTTGAAAACCGCTTCCCGACCGCCTTCGACGCCTACCGCGTCCACATGGCCGAATATTACGCACCCAAAAACTTCAATCTCTGGTACATCTTCGGCTCTTTGTCGTTGTTGGTGCTGGTGATTCAGATCGTGACCGGCATCTTCTTGGTCATGCACTACAAGCCCGATGCGGCCGTGGCCTTTGCCTCCGTCGAATACATCATGCGCGATGTGCCTTGGGGCTGGTTGATCCGTTACATGCACTCCACCGGCGCTTCGGCGTTCTTTGTGGTGGTGTACCTGCACATGTTCCGTGGCCTGATGTACGGCAGCTACCGCAAGCCGCGTGAGCTGGTCTGGATCTTCGGTTGTGCGATTTTCTTGTGTCTGATGGCGGAAGCCTTCATGGGTTACTTGTTGCCTTGGGGTCAAATGTCCTATTGGGGCGCTCAGGTGATCGTGAACTTGTTCTCGGCCATCCCCTTCATCGGTCCTGACCTGGCTTTGCTGATCCGTGGCGATTTCGTGGTGGGCGACGCCACACTGAACCGCTTCTTCAGCTTCCACGTGATCGCTGTGCCGCTGGTCCTCTTGGGCTTGGTGGTGGCGCACTTGCTGGCTTTGCACGACGTGGGCTCGAACAACCCCGATGGCGTTGAAATCAAGGGCCCGAACGCCCCCAAGGACGCAGCCGGCCACCCACTGGACGGCATCCCGTTCCACCCTTACTACACGGTTCACGACATTTTTGGCGTGAGCGTGTTCCTGATGGTGTTCACCTCGATCGTGTTCTTTGCGCCTGAGTTGGGTGGCTACTTTTTGGAGTACAACAACTTCATCCCGGCCGATCCGCTCAAGACACCGCCGCACATTGCCCCGGTTTGGTATTTCACGCCCTTCTATTCGATGCTGCGAGCCATCACCACCGAGATGATGTACGTGCTGATCGCTTGCGTGGTCGGTGGTGCGGTCTTGGCTGTGGCCAAAGGCAAGTTGCCTCAAGTTCTCAAAGCAGGTGTGATCGGCGCTGCCGTCGTGATCTCTGTGCTGATGCTCTCGATCGACGCCAAATTCTGGGGTGTGGTCGTGATGGGCGGCGCTGTGGTCATCTTGTTCTTCTTGCCTTGGTTGGACAACAGCCCAGTCAAGTCGATCCGCTACCGCCCTGACTGGCACAAATACCTGTATGGCGTGTTCGTGATCATCTTTTTGATCTTAGGCTATCTGGGCGTGCAACCACCCTCACCGATCGGTGAGCGCGTGTCGCAATTCGGTACCCTGTTCTACTTTGGCTTCTTCTTGCTGATGCCTTGGTGGAGTCAGATCGGTACGCCCAAGGCCGTGCCTGACCGCGTGACCTTCAAGCCTCACTGAGATCCCGGAGAGTGACGAACATGAAAAATCTGAAAAATATCGCTCTGGGCTTGGTGATGGCCCTCGGTTTGGCTGTGGGTGCCCACGCATCCAGCGGCGGCATGGCTTGGGACAAAGCCCCAGTCAAAACCAACGACCTGGCCTCTTTGCAAAACGGCGCCAAGCTGTTTGTGAACTACTGCCTGAACTGCCACTCTGCGGCTTTCATGCGCTTTAACCGCCTGAAAGACATCGGTCTGACGGATCAGCAAATCAAAGACAACTTGCTTTTCACCACCGACAAAGTGGGAGAGACCATGAAGTCGGCGATCGATCCCAAGCAGGCCAAAGAATGGTTCGGGGCCAACCCACCCGATCTGACCGTGATTGCCCGTGCCAAGGCTGGCCAAGGCACAGGTGCCGACTACCTCTACACCTACTTGCGCACCTACTACCGTGACGAGACCAAAGCCACCGGCTGGAACAACATGGTTTTCCCAAGCGTGGGCATGCCGCACGTGTTGTGGGAGCTCCAAGGTGAGCGCCAGCCGATCTTTGAAGAGCACGAAGAGCACGGCCACACATCGCACGTTTTCACCGGCAAATGGCAGCAGGTCAAGCCTGGCACCATGACGCCTTTGCAGTACGACCAAGCGGTTGGCGATCTGGTGAACTACCTGCAATGGATGGGTGAACCTGCTCAAAACACCCGCGTGCGCATCGGCGTCTGGGTGCTGATGTTCTTGCTGTGCTTTACCTTGATCGCATGGCGCTTGAACGCTGCGTTCTGGAAAGACGTCAAGTAAATTTCCCTACAGCCCGACGATCTCGGGTTGCGCAGAGTGGGTTGGCCTCAAAACGGCTACCCACTCTTTTTGATTTTCTGAGGAGCCTTTAGCCATGATGGTGCTTTATTCTGGAACGACCTGTCCTTTCTCCCACCGTTGCCGCTTTGTGCTGTTCGAAAAAGGCATGGACTTTGAAATCCGTGACGTCGATCTGTACAACAAGCCAGAAGACATCAACGTGATGAACCCCTACGGCCAGGTGCCGATTTTGGTCGAGCGCGACTTGATCTTGTACGAGTCGAACATCATCAACGAATACATTGACGAGCGCTTTCCGCACCCCCAGCTGATGCCTGGCGACCCAGTGGACCGTGCCCGTGTGCGTTTGTTCTTGCTGAACTTTGAAAAAGAGCTGTTTGTGCACGTCACCACGCTCGAAAACCGCGCCCTCAAAGGCAACGACAAAGCCCTGGAAAAAGCCCGTTCGCACATCCGCGATCGCTTGACCCAGTTGGCCCCCGTGTTCTTGAAGAACAAATTCATGTTGGGCGACAACTTCTCGATGCTGGACGTGGCCATTGCGCCGCTGCTGTGGCGTCTGGATTTTTACGGCATCGAGTTGTCCAAGAACGCGGCACCGTTGCTCAAGTACGCTGAACGCATTTTCTCGCGTCCCGCCTACATTGAGGCGCTGACGCCATCCGAAAAGGTCATGCGCAAATAAGCGCCATGTCGATCATGCATGATGCTCAAATGCCCTCGACCCGGCCCTACCTGATCAGGGCCTTGTACGAATGGTGTACGGACAACGGTTTTACGCCCTATGTCGCGGTGAAGGTGGACGGCTCCGTCCAAGTTCCTCGCGAGCATGTGCAAGGCGGTGAGATCGTTTTGAACATCAGCTTTGATGCGACCAGCTCGCTCAAACTGGGCAATGATTTCATTGAATTCAAAGCCCGCTTTGGCGGCAAGGCCAGAGACATCATGGTCCCCTTGCATCGGGTCATGGCCATCTACGCGCGTGAAAACGGGCAAGGCATGTCTTTCCCAGTGAGTGATGAAGCGCCTCTGGCTTTGTCGGCTGCCCCTGCAGCGGCAGAAGGCCAGGCCCGCCACGGTAATGATCACGATGAGCCGCCACCCTCAGCCCCGCGCCCGACACTCACACGCGTGAAATAAAAATGAACAGCGGCTTAGGCGGCTCAGTTTGTAAGGTTAGAATTCCACCCGTGCCGCTTTAGCTCAGTTGGTAGAGCACCCGCCTTGTAAGCGGTAGGTCGTCAGTTCGAATCCGACAAGCGGCACCAAACATTGAAAAGGCCCTGATGCAAATCAGGGCCTTTTTTCTTGGGCGGTCTGTACTGGGAGCTCACAGGCTGCGGCTTTGGACTTTGATCCGGATGCTGGTGACCGGCATGCCTTTGGTTTGAAGATGCGCTTGCAAGGCAGGCACAAATTGGCGCAGCTTGGCCGCCACGGCGTTGGAGCCGACCAGCAGGCACCAATCGCCGTCTTCGATCGGGCCGGCTTGTATGCTGGCGCGCATGGGCGGGGGCAGAACACTTCGGATGGCCTGCATGCGGTCAGAAGAGGCCTTGATCCGGCTGGCCAGCAACGCAAAGGTTGGGGACTCTTGCGCCGCTTGTTGCAAAGGGATGGCTTGGTGACGTCGTTGCATGTTCAAAAAGGGGTTGGGCCATTATCGGTCAGGCCTTGCGCGAGCCGGTCAATTGCCTTGCTCGCTGCCCTGAAATGCCTTGCTGAGCCGCTAAAATCAGCGGGTTACCGGTGTACCAGGTGGGCTTGGCCCAGAGCCGGCAGATTGAAACCATTAAACAGACAGGACGAGCGGTTTGGGGTTGGCGCATGCCACCCTTTGCCGTGCAGACATGGCCATCCC
>JAHECM010000296.1 GCA_024641725.1 Limnohabitans sp.
CAACCAGGTCTTTTTTGACGAAGCCCGGGTGCCTGCCGACGCCTTGATTGGTGAAGAAAACCAAGGCTGGGCCATTGCCAAATTTTTGCTGGAGCACGAACGCGGCGGCTCGACCGCCCCGTACCTGCGCGCCCGACTGGCTCGCCTGCACAACGCTTTTGACGAAGCTTTTGGCGACGATTTTGGGGCGCACAAGTCGGCTGACAGCGAGTCGAGCGACTTGGCCTTGGCCCTGGCGAACGCGCAATGCCGCATCGACGCCTTGCACGCTTGGGAGCAGCAAGTGCTGGCCGCGCGCATGGGCAGCGGCACGGCCCCTGGCTGGTTGGCCGCTGCGCCGTCCATGGGCAAACTGCTGGCGACCGAGCTCAAACAGCACCTGACTGAGCTGGGCATGGACATTGCCGGGCCCAACGGTGCCAGCGCTTTGGCCATCGATGAAGCCCAAGTGCATGCCCAAGCGCATGGCCAAGCCCATTCGCTGGACTTGCCAGAGGCCTCGGTGTTTGCCACCCATGCTTACCTCAACGACCGGGCCGCCTCGATTTATGGCGGCACCAACGAAGTCCAGCGCAACCTGATCGCGCGCCACATCTTGGGGGCCGATGTGGTCGAACCCCTGCTGGCCACAGACGAGACCCAAGCCATGCTGCTGGCCAGCTTGCAAGGCTGGCTGCAAGACCAATGCCCTTTTGAAAAACGCGCACATCTTTTGGCCACGCCCCAAGCCATTGAGCCGCTTTGGCAAGGTTTGGCCCGCGACCTGGGCTTGCTGGGCGCAGCGCTGCCCGAATCGCTGGGCGGCTCCGGCGGCGGCTTGGCCGAGCAACTGCTGATCGGTCAAGCGCTTGGCAGCGCCTTGGTGCCTGAGCCGTATGTCGCCACGGCGGTGCTGGGGGCCAGCTTGCTGCAGGCGTTGGGCGGTGGCCCCAGCGACACGCTGCTGGCGCAGTTGTTGCAGGGCGTGGGGCAGGGCACCGTGCGCCTGGCGGTGGCGGCCTTGGAGCCCGACGGTCGGGCGGATGTGGCCAGGGTGCAAACCCGACTGCACGGACCCGAGGGCAGCCAACGCCTGACGGGTCGCAAAGCCTTGGTGCGCGGCGCGCCGTGGGCCACCCATTGGCTGGTGACGGCCAAAGACGAGGCGGGCCTGCTGCGTGTGGTCTTGCTGCTGCCCTCAGCGGCAGGCATCGGGCGGCGCGATGTGCGCCTGATCGACGGCGCATGGGCCAGCGAAATCGCGTTTGACAACAGCCCCGTCATGGCCTGTTTGGGCGCGGGCGATGCCCAAGCCGCACTCCAAACCGCATGGCAAGCCGCCATGCTGGTCACGGGTGCGGAGGCGGTGGGCGTCATGCAAAGCCTGATGCGCGACACCCTGGCCTATGTGGGCCAGCGCAAGCAGTTTGGCCAGACGCTGGCATCGTTTCAGGCCTTGCAGCACCGCTTGGCCGACATGTACTTGGCCCTGGTGCAGGCCGCCGCAGCCGTGGGGGCCTGTGCCGACGTGATGCAAGAAGCCAGCGCCGAGCAGCGTGCCCGCCGCATCGCATCGGCCCATGTGGCCGTGCTGCGTGCCGCCCGCCTGGTGGGCCAAGGCGCGGTGCAGTTGCACGGCGGCATGGGCATGACCGAAGAGCTGGCCATTGGCCACGGCTTCAAGCGGCTGACGGTGATGGAGCAGCAGTTTGGCGGGGTGACGCTGCATCTGCGGAAACTTTGTATATACTGAATGTATATATTTTTCAAAGGGTCATCATGACGTATGCCCGTGTTTTCCAGTCTGGCAACAGCCAAGCGGTGCGGTTGCCCAAGGAGTTCAGATTCGAGGCCGATCAAGTCGAAATATTCCGGCAAGGCACCGACATCGTGTTGCGCCAAGTGCCCATCAGTGGCGCAGCGGTGTTTGATTTGTTGAGTGGTTTGCCCGACGACTTCATGGCCGAAGGCCGCCAAGACGGCCCGCCCCAAGAGCGTGAGGCCTTTTGAGCATGGCTCGTCCGCCCAAGCGTTACCTGCTGGACACGAACATCTGCATCTACATTGCCAAAGGGCATCCGCTGGCAGTTCGTGAGCGGTTGGCGTCGCACACCCTGCAAGAATTGGCCATGTCCACCATCACGGTTGGGGAGCTGCGTTTTGGTGCAGAAAAAAGTCAAGCCCGTGAGCGCGCGCTGGGCACACTTGCCCAGTTGGTTCAGATGATTGCGCCCAGTGCCTTGCCCATGGCTGCAGCCGAGCACTACGGACAAATCCGAGCCACGCTGCAAAAGCAAGGGACGCCCATCGGTAACTACGACCTCTGGCTGGCGGCCCACGCTTTGGCCGAAGGCTGGATTTTGGTCACCAACAACACCAGTGAGTTCAGCCGCGTGCCTGGCTTGCAACTAGAAAATTGGGTGACTTGACGCCGCTCACCCCCGCATCAACTTCTGAATCAAATCCGCTGCCCCTGAGGCTTGGTATTTGCGCATCAGCTTGACGCGGTAGATTTCCACCGTGCGGTGGCTCAGCCCCAAG
>JAHECM010000005.1:0-2684 GCA_024641725.1 Limnohabitans sp.
CAGGCCTGCGGTCACCGCCCCACCCTCCGATTTCAATTGAAGCACCGAGCAGGGCAGGGTGTTGCGCATGCTGGTGCGCAAGGCCAAAGCACCCATGCCCACGGGCAGCGCTGTGTGGTCACCCGCGTCGAGATGGGCGACCACGGCGCTGCGTGCGGCTTGCATGCGATCGGCCGCCGCCAACAGCTGTTGCCCGGCGGGCGTCAGGCGCGCGCCACCGCCGCCACTGCCGCCCACGGCTTTTTCGAGCAGGGGGCTGCCCGCCAAGTTGCTCAGGGTGTCAACGGCTTGCCAGGCGGCTTTGTAGCTCACACGGGCATCGCGCGCCGCTTGAGAGATGGAGCCCACTTCGCCAATGCGGCGCAAGATGTCCAGTCGCTTGTCGCTGGCCCCGTGGCCCAGGGCTTGGTGCAGGTGCGCGGCGTGCAAAGTCATGGTGTTCGTAGGTACAATCGTTATTCCATTTCTGAACAACGAAATAAGGGGTCGGTGAGTATGAAAATTTCAGTCATTTGGGCGGCGCTGACTTGGGCGCTTTGCAGCGCCGTGCAAGCCGGTGAGGTGCAAGTGGCCGTGGCGTCCAACTTTACCGCACCCATGCAAAAAATCGCTGCGGCATTTGAAAAAGACACGGGCCACAAAGCCCTGTTGTCCTTCGGTGCCACGGGCAAGTTTTACACCCAAATTCGCCATGGTGCGCCTTTTGCTGTGTTGTTGGCGGCCGACGACGAGACCCCCGCCAAACTTGCCAAAGAAGGCGCAGCGGTCGAGTCCAGCCGCTTCACCTACGCCATTGGCCAGTTGGTGTTGTGGAGCGCCAAGCCTGGCGTGGTGGACCCGCAGGGCGCGGTGCTCACGGGCACGCTGCCGGGCAAATTGGCCGTGGCCGACCCCAAGCTGGCGCCCTACGGCGTGGCCGCCATGCAGGTCATGGGCCAGCAAGGGCTGCTCGACACATTGCGTCCGCATTTCG
The DNA here is from genome assembly GCA_024641725.1 of Limnohabitans sp. Classification (GTDB taxonomy): domain Bacteria; phylum Pseudomonadota; class Gammaproteobacteria; order Burkholderiales; family Burkholderiaceae_C; genus Limnohabitans_A. Next base: position 974 of record JAHECM010000005.1, read on the forward strand.
TCACGGGTGAAAACATCGGCCAGACCTTCCAGTACGTGAAGTCTGGCAACGCGGCCTTGGGCTTTGTGGCCCTGTCGCAGGTGATGGTGGACGGGCAAATCGCCACGGGCTCGGCCTGGCTGATCCCGAGCAAACTGTACGAGCCCATCCGGCAAGACGCGGTCTTGCTCACCGCAGGGCAGGGCAATGCTGCTGCGCAGGCGCTTTTGCAGTACTTGCGCAGCGACAGCGCCCGGCAGCTCATGCGCGCCTACGGCTACTTGTTCTAAAGCCAGCACCTTGCCGTGATCGACACCCTGTTCAGTCCCGACTTTGTGGCCAGCGCATGGCCTGCGCTGGCCCTGACGCTGCGTTTGGCCGCCGTCACCACGGTGCTGTTGTTGGTGCTGGGCGCGCCGCTGGCCTGGTGGTTGGCGCGCTCGCCCTCGCCATGGCGTGAGCCGGTGGGGGCGCTGGTCACGCTGCCCTTGGTGCTGCCGCCTTCGGTGCTGGGTTTTTACATGCTGGTGCTGATGGGGCCGAATGGCCCGCTGGGCCAGTTCACCCAGTGGCTGGGGTTGGGGCTGCTGTCGTTCAGCTTCACGGGTTTGGTGATCGGCTCGGTGGTGTTTTCGCTGCCTTTTGCGGTGCAGCCCTTGCAGGCGGCCTTTGCCGACATGGGCCCGCGGCCGATGGAGGTGGCCTTGTCGCTTGGCGCGCGTCCCTTGGACGCGTTTGTCTCGGTGGCCTTGCCGCAGGCGCGCCACGCGCTGCTCACGGCGGGGGTGTTGGGCTTCGCGCACACGCTGGGCGAGTTTGGTGTGGTGCTCATGATCGGCGGCAACATCCCGGGGCAAACCCGGGTGTTGTCCACGCTGATTTACGGGCACGTTGAAGCCATGGAATACGCCCAGGCCCATGTGTTGGCTGGGGGCATGGCGGTGTTTGCTTTTGCGGTGCTGCTGCTGTTGGCCCGCATTCGACGCCATGCAGAAAGCCGCCACACATGAGCGACGCCTTGCACATTCAGCTGCAATGGCAGCGCCCGGGGTTTGATCTGCAAGCCGACCTGAGCTTGCCGCTGCACGGCGTCAGCGTGCTGTGGGGTGCTTCGGGTTCGGGCAAAACCAGCTTGTTGCGCTGTGTGGCTGGGCTCGAGCGCGGTCAGGGTCGGGTGCAAATGGGCGACACCGTGTGGCAAGACGACGCGGCGCATCACTTCACCCCGGTGTGGCAGCGCCGCTTGGGTGTGGTGTTTCAAGAGGCCAGTCTGTTTGAGCATTTGAACGTGCAGGGCAACCTGGACTATGGCGTTCAGCGCTTGCCCCGCGACGCGCAAGCGGCTGCACAAAAAGCGTTGGCTCAGGCGGTGGAGGTGTTGGGCATTGGCCACTTGCTGGAGCGGCGCACCACCACCTTGTCGGGTGGCGAGCGCCAGCGCGTGGCCATGGCCCGGGCGCTGGCCGTGCAGCCGCGGTTGCTGCTGCTGGATGAGCCGTTGGCAGCGCTGGACGCTGAGCGCAAAAGCGAGGTGCTGCCTTGGCTGCAAGCGCTGCGCCAGCATCTGCAAGTGCCCATGCTCTACGTCACCCATTCGGCCGACGAAGTGGTGCAGCTGGCCGACACCTTGGTGGTCTTGGAGCGGGGACGTGTGCGTGCGTGCGGACCCGTCGAGGCCTTGCTGTCTTCGGCGCAAGTGCCGCTGAACCTGGGCGACGACGTGGGCGCGTTG
>JAHECM010000005.1:2784-12688 GCA_024641725.1 Limnohabitans sp.
CTATCATTGCGCCCATGAGCCCAGTTGAACCCGAAGCCCCACACGCCAATCCGCAGGCCCCATTGAACGTGTTGGACCTGACCAAGGCGCGCAGCCATGTGGCTCCCAAGCGGCTGGTGGCTCCGGGCCCGAGCGAGGCGCAATTGGCGTGGATGTTGACTGCCGCAGCGCAAGCACCCGACCATGGGCGCGTGCGGCCCTGGCGATTCATTTTGATTCCAAGCGAGCGGCGCAGCGAACTGGGACAAGCCTTTGCCCAGGCTTTGCGCGAGCGTGACCCCCTGGCCGACGCCCAGGCCCTGCAAGCCGCGCACGACAAAGCCCAACGCGCGCCTTGTTTGATGGTGGCCGTGGTGCGCGAACCCGGGCCGGGCGACGCCATTGCCCTGACCGAGCGTTTGCTGTCTTTGGGGTGTGCCTTGCAAAACCTGATGCTGGCCGCGCAGGCCCAAGGTTTTGGCTCTGGCCTGACCAGTGGCCAGGCCATGCAGTCGCCGCCTTTGCGCAAGCTGTTGGCGTTGGCGTCCAACGAGCAGGCCGTGTGCTTTGTCAACGTGGGCACCGTGTCTGCTCACAAGCCCCCAAGGGCCAGGCCTGAGGTGGCAGAGATATTCAGCCGTTTGTGAAAGCGTTGCGGGCGTTAAGCCGCAGGTGTCAAGGCCGCTCGGTTCAAGATCAGGGCCTCGCGCACGAGGGGGTGCAGGGTCTGCGTGCTGGTTTGGTCAAGTTGCAACAGCAAAGCGCTGCGCATGCGGGGGGCCCAAAACTTGTGGATGTGGTTGGCGGTGGCTTGCAGGGCTTCTTGGTGGTCCGGGAAGCTGGTGTGGAACTCACCAATGCGGTTGGCCATCTGGATCAGGTTGGCAATGTCCATGGTTTTCTCCAAATCGGGGGTCAGGGCTGCATGCCCAAGCGTTCGGCAAAGGTGTAGGCCACCAAACTGCCATTGCGCACAAAACCGGCCAAGCACAGCTGGGCGTCTTGGGCGCATTGCACGGCCAATTGGGTGGGGGCCGACACGGCGGCCAGCAAACCCGCACCCAAGGCCACGGTTTTTTGCACCATCTCAAAACTGGCGCGGCTGGTGACCAGCACAAAGCCCGCGCGCGGGTCAGTGCCCTGGCGGGTCAGCGCGCCCACCAGTTTGTCGAGCGCGTTGTGGCGCCCCACGTCTTCGCGCAGGCAGCTGATGCGCCCTTGCAGGTCACACCACGCCGCGGCGTGGGTGGCCCCGCAGAACTGCTGCAGGGTTTGCGCGGCGCGCAGACTGGCTTCGGCCCGCACCAGCGCCTCGGCGGCGACATGCACCGCAGGCACGGGGGGCAGGCAGCGTTGCACTTGGTCCAGCGAGTCGGTGCCGCACAGGCCACAGCCGGTGCGCCCAGCCAAGGTGCGGCGACGCTCCTTGAGCCGCCAGGCGCAGGCGGAGGCCACGTCCAGTTGCAATGCGATGCCTTGCGCGGTGGTGTTCGATTCCACGCCATAGAGCTGGTCGGGTGTGTCGATCAGGCCTTCGGTCAGGGCAAAGCCGAGCGCAAAGTCTTCCAAGTCCACGGGCGAGGCCATCATCACCGCATGTGAGATGCCGTTGAAGACCAGCGCCACCGGCACCTCTTGCGCCAGCGCATCGGTGTGCGGGGCACTCCAGCCCGCATGGGCTGTCCCAAAACGCTGCGCGGGCGCGGCCACCACCCCTGCGGGCAGCACCTCGACCGTGCGGCTCATCACTTGGTGGCCTCGGCCAGTGGCCGTTCAGCACGGGGCAGCAAGCCCAGTTGTTTGCGGTTGAACTGGCGGAAGCGTTGCTGCCACTCTGAGGGCTGGCTTACCCCCACCACTTGCACCGCAGTGACTTTGTATTCGGGGCAGTTGGTGGCCCAGTCCGAGCTGTCGGTGGTGATGACGTTGGCCCCCGACTCGGGGAAGTGGAAGGTGGTGAAGACCACGCCAGGCTGCATGCGATCGCTCACCAAGGCGCGCAGCACCGTGCGGCCAGCCCGGCTTTCGATGCCGACCCAGTCGCCGTCCTGCACACCGCGCTCTTGCGCGTCGTGAGGGTGCAGCTCCAGCACATCTTCTTCGTGCCAAAGGTTGTTGGGCGTGCGTCGTGTTTGTGCGCCCACGTTGTACTGCGACAAGATGCGGCCCGTCGTCAGGAGCAGTGGGAAACGCGCCGTGACTTTCTCGTCCGATGCGATGTACTGCGTGACAAAGAACTTGCCCTTGCCGCGCACAAACTTGTCGATGTGCATGATGGGCGTGCCGGCGTCTTCCGTGCTGTCGTTGCACGGCCACTGCACGCTGCCCAGCCGCTCGATCTTGGCGTAGCTCACTCCGGCAAAGCTGGGAGTGAGCGCCGCGATCTCTTGCATGATCTGCTCAGGGTGGTCGTAATGCATGGGGTAGCCCAGCGCATTGGCCAGCAGCTGCGTGACTTGCCAGTCGGCGTAACCGGCTTGTGGCGGCATGGCTTGGCGCACGCGGCTGATGCGGCGCTCGGCATTGGTGAACGTGCCGTCTTTTTCCAAAAACGAGCTGCCCGGCAAAAAGACGTGGGCAAACTTGGCGGTTTCGTTCAAGAAGATGTCTTGCACCACGATGCAGTCCATGGCTGACAGCGCCGCTGTCACATGCTGGGTGTTGGGGTCGGACTGCACGATGTCCTCGCCTTGGCAGTACAGGCCACGGAAGCTGCCGTCCAGCGCGGCTTCGAACATATTGGGAATGCGCAGACCCGGCTCGGGGCTGAGTGTGACGCCCCAGGCTGCCTCGAATTGGCTGCGCACCGTGGTGTCTGAAATGTGGCGGTAGCCCGGCAACTCGTGCGGGAAGCTGCCCATGTCGCAGCTGCCTTGCACGTTGTTTTGGCCACGCAGTGGGTTGATGCCCACACCCTCGCGCCCCACCATGCCGCAAGCCATCGCCAAGTTGGCGATGCCCAGCACCATGGTCGAGCCCTGTGCGTGCTCGGTCACGCCCAGGCCGTAATAAATGGCCGAGTTCGGGCCGCTGGCAAACAGGCGGGCGGCGGCGCGCACCTCGGCGGCGGGCACGCCGGTCACGGCTTCAAAGGCTTCTGGCGAGTTCTCGGGGCGCGAGACAAAGGCGCGCCAGTCGGCAAAGCTCTTGTCGTCGCAGCGCTCGGCCACATAGGCGGCGTTGAGCAGGCCTTCGGTCGCCACCACATGGGCCAGCGCCGTGATCATGGCCACGTTGGTGCCCGGCAGCAGGGCCAAGTGGTGGTCGGCGCGGATGTGGGGGGTTTCGACCAGCTCGATCCTGCGCGGGTCGATGACGATCAGTTTGGCACCTTGGCGCAGGCGTTTTTTCATGCGCGAGCCAAACACCGGGTGGGCGTCGGTGGGGTTGGCACCAATCACCATGATCACGTCGGCATGCTCGACCGACTTGAAGGTTTGCGTGCCCGCCGAGGTGCCCAGAGTCTGGCCCAAGCCATAGCCTGTGGGCGAATGGCAGACGCGGGCGCAGGTGTCCACGTTGTTGGTGCCAAAGGCGGCGCGGATCAGTTTTTGGACCAGGTAGGTTTCTTCGTTGGTGCAGCGGCTCGAGGTGATGCCGCCCACCGCGTCTTTGCCGTGTTCAGCTTGGATGCGTTTGAAGCGGTCAGCGGCAAAGCCGAGGGCTTCTTCCCAGCTGACTTCGCGCCAGGGGTCGGTGATGTTGTCGCGCACCATCGGTGTCGTGATGCGGTCTTGGTGGGTGGCGTAACCCCAGGCAAAGCGGCCTTTGACGCAAGAATGCCCTTCGTTGGCCTTGCCGTCTTTCCATGGTGTCATGCGCACCACGGTGTTGCCCTTCATCTCGGCCTTGAAGCCGCAACCCACGCCGCAATAGGCGCAGGTGGTGATGATGCTGTGCTCGGGCTGACCCAGTTCGACGACCGACTTTTCTTGCAGCGTGGCCGTGGGGCAAGCTTGCACGCAAGCGCCACACGAGACGCAGTCGCTGTCCATGAAGGCTTGGCCCTGGCCGGGCGAGACGCGGCTGTCAAACCCGCGCCCAGAGATCGTCAGGGCAAAAGTGCCCTGGGTCTCTTCGCACGCACGCACGCAGCGGTTGCACACAATGCACTTGCTTGGGTCGTAGCTGAAGTAGGGGTTGGACTCGTCCTTGAGCATGAAGATCGGGTTGGCCTTGAGCCCACTGCTGGTGGGCGTGTGGCTGGCGCAGTGGTGCGCGCCAGAGACGCCCGCCACCTCTTGGCCCGCGGTGCCGTAGCGCACATTGCGCAGGCCCACCACACCGGCTTGGGTTTGCAGCTCGCAGTCGCCATTGGCGCTGCAGGTCAGGCAGTCCAGCGGGTGGTCGCTGATGTACAGCTCCATCACGCCGCGCCGCAGGTCTTGCAGCTTGGGCGTTTGGGTGCGCACCACCATGCCGGCTTCGGCGGGGGTGGTGCAAGACGCCGGAAAGCCGCGCCGCCCGTCGATCTCGACCAGGCACAGGCGGCAGGAGCCAAACGGCTCCAGGCTGTCGGTGGCGCACAGCTTGGGCACCTGAATGCCCGCCTCCACGGCGGCGCGCATGAGCGATGTGCCCTTGGGCACGCTGACGGCGTAGCCGTCGATGTTCAGCTGCACTTGCTCGGCGCTTTCGCGCAGCGGTGTGCCAAAGTCAATGTCGTGGTGGTGCAGGTCAGGCATGGGGTTTTCCTACCAAAATCATTGCGGGGCCGGCAGGCCAAAGTCCTGCGGGTAATGGTTGATGGCCGACAGCACCGGGTAAGGCGTCATGCCGCCCATGGCGCACAAACTGCCCGCCAGCATGGTGTCGCACAGGTCGCGCAACAGGTGCACTTGTTGCTCACGCACCGTGGTGTCGGTGGTGCCGGTGATGCGGTCGATGACTTCCACCCCGCGCGTTGAGCCGATGCGGCACGGCGTGCATTTGCCGCAGCTCTCGATGGCACAAAACGCCATGGCGTAGCGCGCCAAGCTGGCCATGTTGGCGCGGTCGTCGTGCACCACAATGCCGCCGTGCCCCACGACCGCGCCTATGGCGGCATAGGCTTCGTAGTCCAAAGGCGTGTCCCACTGCGACTCGGGCACATACGTGCCCAGTGGCCCACCGACCTGCACCGCCTTGATCGGGCGGCCACTGCGGGTGCCGCCGCCAAAGTCGTGCAGCAACTCGCGCAGGCTCAGGCCAAAGGCTTTTTCGACCAAACCGCCGCGCAGCACGTTGCCCGCGATTTGGAATGGCAAGGTGCCCGTGGAGCGGCCCATGCCGTGGTTTTTGTAAAACGCTGCGCCGCGCGCCAGAATCAGCGGCACCGCCGCCAGCGTCAGCACGTTGTTGATGACCGAGGGCAGCCCAAACAGGCCTTGCAGCGCAGGCAAGGGCGGCTTGGCGCGCACGACGCCGCGCTTGCCCTCGATGGATTCGAGCATGGCTGTTTCTTCGCCGCAGACGTAAGAGCCTGCGGCCTTGCGCACTTCGAGCTCAAACGTGCAACCGCTGCCGGCCACGTTGTGGCCCAAATAGCCTGCTTCACGCGCCAGCGCCACCGCTTGGCGCATCACTTCAACAGCGTGCGGGTATTCGGAGCGGATGTACACATAGCCTTGTGTGGCGCCGGTGGCCAAGCCGGCAATCGCCATGCCTTCGATCAGCATGAAGGGGTCGCCCTCCATCACCATGCGGTCGGCAAAGGTGCCCGAGTCGCCCTCGTCGGCATTGCAGACCACGTATTTTTGGGCGGCTTGCGCGCCCGCCACGGTCTTCCATTTGATGCCGGCCGGAAACGCCGCGCCTCCGCGCCCACGCAGGCCCGAGTCCAGCACGGTCTGCACCACTTGCTCAGCGCCCAAGGCCACGGCTTGCTGCAGGCCGGCCCATCCACCGTGGGCGGCGTAGTCGGCCAAGCTCAAGGGGTCGGTCACGCCCGCACGGGCAAAGGTCAAGCGTTCTTGCTTGGCCAGATAAGGAATGGCCTCGGTCGGGCCATGGCCCAGGGCATGCGTGCCCCCTTGCTCAAAATGGGCGGCAAACAAGCCGGCCACGTCGTCTTCGGTCACGGGACCATACGCCACGCGGCCTTGGGGGGTCTGCACCTCAACCAGGGGCTCCAGCCACAACAGCCCACGCGAGCTGTTGCGCACCAGATCAATGGCCAGGCCACGCGCAGCGGCTTCGGCCACGATGCGAGTGGCCACGGCATCGGCCCCAACTGCCAACGCGGCGCTGTCGCGGGGCACGTAAATTTGGATGCGGCTCATGCTGCGGCCTCCAGGCTTTGCAGCATGCGCTGCAATCGGTCTTCAGTCATGCGGGCAATGGGCTGCTCGTCCACCGCCATGGCAGGTGACGAGGCGCACAGCCCCAAGCAGTACACCGGCTCCAGCGTGACCCCCCCGGCAGAGGTTTCACCCATGCGGCACCCCAGCACTTTTTCGGCCACCGCCAGCAAGGCCTCGCTGCCGCAGCTGCGGCAAGACTCGGCCTGGCACAGCTGCACCACACGCCGTCCCGGCGGTGTGCTGCGAAAGTGGTGGTAGAAGCTGATGACCCCGTGCACCTCGGCCCGAGACAGGTTCAGGCCTTTGGCAATGTGCGCGACGGACTCGGGGGGAATGTGCCCGTGCGCCGCCTGAATGGCGTGCAGCAAAGGCAGCAGCCCCCCGGGAGTGGCCCGGTGCTGGTCAATGAGTTGCTTGATGGTCTCGGTCATGGGTTCACCCTTGCAGGGGGAGTGTCTAGAGTCAGTTGAAGAACTTGGCCACGCTCAAGGCCGTGCGGTACACGCCCCAGGCCAGTGGAATGCCCACAGCAGCCCAAGCCAGCCACACCCCAACAGGGCTGCTGACGTGGGCCGACGTGCCACCGGCGCCGACCTCGGTGGCTGCGGCGCGCTCGTGGGCCAGTTGTTTTTCTACGGCCAGTTCAGCGTCGGTCATGAAGTACTTTTGATCGACCGGTTTGACCAGCAAATTGCAGATCACGCCAATCACCAACATGCCCACCAAGATGTACATGGTTTGGTTGTAAACCTGCTCGCGGGGCAAGCCTAAGCCCAGCTGGTAGTCGCGCATGTAGTTGACCACCACGGGGCCCAAAATACCGGCAGTGGCCCAAGCGGTCAGCAAGCGGCCGTGGATGGCGCCCACCATTTGCGTGCCAAACAAGTCGGCAAGGTAAGCGGGCACGGTGGCAAAGCCGCCGCCGTACATGCTCAAGATGATGCAAAAGGCGGCCACAAACATCAACTTGTTGCCCGCGCCCGCGCTGGCCGGGATGCTGGCGTAGAGCAAACCGCCCAGCACAAAAAACACGATGTAGGTCAGCTTGCGGCCCAGCTTGTCAGAGAAGCTGGCCCACACAAAACGGCCACCGATGTTGAACAAGCTCAGCAGCGCCGTGAAGCCCGCCGCCACTGCCGCGATGGCGGTCAGTTGGCCCTTGTCGAGTTCGCCAAATTTGGCACTCACGCCAATCAAGCCGCCACCAAACACTTCTTGCAACATGGGGCTGGCCATGCCGATCACGCCAATGCCAGCGGACACGTTCATGCACAGCACCATCCAGACCAGCCAGAACTGCGGAATGCCCCAGACCTTGCTCACATGCACATGGCCGTGGGTGATCATGGCGTTGCTGCCTTGGGCCACGGGGGGCGTCCAGCCCTCGGGTTTCCAGCCGGTGGCTGGCACGCGGTAGAGCAGCGCGCCGCCCATCATGAACACAAAGTACACCGCCGCCATGACCACAAAGGTGGCGGCCACGCCGACGTTGGTGTCAGAGGCGAATTGTTTCATCAGCTCAGCGGCCATGGGCGAGCCGATCATCGCGCCGCCGCCAAAGCCCATGATGGCCATGCCGGTGGCCATGCCCCGGCGGTCAGGGAACCATTTGATCAAGGTGCTGACGGGCGAGATGTAGCCCAAGCCCAGCCCCACCCCGCCGATCACGCCGGAGCCCAGCAGCATCATCCAGAACTGGTGCATGTGCACGCCCAGCGCCGAAATCAACATGCCGCCGCACCAGCAAAAGGCGCTGACCACACCGGCTTTGCGCGGACCAGCCCGTTCGAGCCAGCCGCCCCAGATGGCGGCCGAGCTGCCCAGCAGCACAAAAAACAGGGTGTACATCCAACCCAGGGTCGAAATCTTCCAGTCGCAGCTGGTGATGAACAGTTCTTGAAAAAAGCCAATTTCGGGGCCGCACTTGATGGCCTCTTTGACGCCCAATGCTTTGGACAGTGGCAGCCAAAACACCGAAAAGCCATAGGCCATGCCGATGCACAGGTGAATGGCCAGCGCTGCCGGTGGCACCAGCCAGCGGTTGAAGCCGGGGCTCGCAATGATGCGTTCTTTGGACAGCCAGCCCGCGCTTGGCGCGTCTGCTGTGGAAGCGTTTGATGTCATCGTGTCTCCTGTTGGTTTTGTCCGCACAAGGGCGGGGTGGCTTGAAAAGGTTGTGTTGGTGACAAATCTGTCAGAAACCATTCAGTTTCAAGGCCGAACGCACTGTAAGCTGACCCGCCTGCTTTGCCAATATGAAAGCTGCGGCACACGCTTTAGGCTGTGCGTGGCCTGCCCTTTATGCTGTTCAGCACCTATGAGAGCGACAACATGCCCAAAGTTTCGATCAAACCGCAATGGACCATCAGTGACCTGACCGGCCACAGCCTGTCGCCCCGCTTGCTGCAATTGCTGCAAGAAGTGCAGGCCCACGGCTCCTTGTCGGCCGCTTGCAAACTCAGCGGCGCGTCTTACCGCCATGCTTGGAGCCTGATCCGTCAGGGCGAAACCCAGCTGGGCCAAGCCCTGCTGACCATGGAGCGCGGCAAAGGCTCCAGCCTGACCCCGTTGGGCGAGCGCTTGGTTTGGGCAGGCCACCGCATCAGCGCACGCCTGAGCCCCATGCTCGAAACCCTGGCTTCGGAGCTGGAGATGGAGCTGGGCAAGGTCATGAACGCCCAGCAGTCGGTGCTGCGGGTGCACGCCAGCCACGGTTTTGCCGTCGAAAAACTGATCGAAGCGCTGGTGCACCAAGGCAGCAGCGTTGAGCGAAAATACGTGGGCAGCCAAGAGTCGGTGGTTGACTTGCAAGAGGGCCGCAGCGAGTTGGCGGGCTTTCATGTGCCACAGGGCGAATTCGAGACACGCGCCCTGGCCCATTACGCCCAATGGCTGGACCCCGAGCACAGCCGCTTGATCCATGTGGCCACACGCCGACAGGGCCTGATGGTGGCGGCGGGCAACCCACTCAAAATTTATGGTGTGGCCGATCTGGCCCGCCCTGCGGTGCGCTTTGTCAACCGCCAGCCCAGCTCGGGCACGCGGTTTTTGTTGGAGTGCTTTTTGGGCAAAGCGGGCGTGGCCCAGGCGCAGATCAACGGCTACAACCACAGCGAGTTCACCCACGCGGCCGTGGCCGCCTACGTGGCCAGCGGCATGGCCGATGCTGGGCTGGGGGTAGAAACCCCCTCGCGCCGCTTTGGCCTGGAGTTCGTGCCGCTGGCGTCGGAGCGCTACTTTTTGCTGTGTCATCAAGACAGCCTCGCCAGCCCTGCACTGCAAGCGGTGCTGGGCATTTTGCGCAGCCCAGCCTTCCATGCCGAGGTGGACGCGCTCCCCGGTTACTCGGCCGCCGACTGCGGCTTGGTGCAGACGCTGGCACAGGCCTTTCCCGGGTGTGTTTGATTCAACATGGGGGGGGTGTGAGTGCCCGAGAGTGCTTGTGAGTGCGACCCTGAATGTGCCCTGAAAGTTGGACGCAAGCCGTGCAGGCATAATCCACGCCATGTTCACGTCCCCCCACCTCCTGCGCCGACTGGCCCGCCTCGTGCTGGTCTGGTATGTGCTGTTTGTGGGTGTTTCGGTGATGGCGGCCATGGTGCCCACCGACAAAACCGTGAACGTGGTCTGCTCCAGCATGGGCG
>JAHECM010000011.1 GCA_024641725.1 Limnohabitans sp.
GTCGGCCATCTCGGCGGTGTCGGTGCGGCGCGGGTCAACCACCACCAGCTTGAGCTGGGGGTTGGCGCGGCGGGCGTCTTCGATGCGCCTGAACAAAATCGGGTGCGCCCAAGCGGTGTTGTTGCCCGCGATGAACAAGCACCCTGCGTGCGCGATGTCTTCGTAGCACGCTGGTGGCGCGTCGGCCCCCAGCGTGAGTTTGTAGCCTGCGACAGCGCTGCTCATGCACAGGCGCGAATTGCTGTCGATGTTGTTGGTGCCCAGCAAGCCCTTGGCCAACTTGTTGAAAACGTAATAGTCCTCGGTCAGCAACTGACCCGAGATGTAAAAACCCAAAGCGTCTGGCCCGTGGTCGCGCACGATGGCGGCCAGTCGGGTGGCGGCCATGTCGGCGGCGGCGTCCCAGCCGATGGCTTGCGGCGTTTGACCGCGCACCGCCCGCCATTGGGGCGAGAGCAGCCGGGTTTGGGTGGTGACCTGCGGCGCGGCTGTCAGGTGCAGCGATTGACCTTTGCTGCACAGACGCCCGAAGTTGGCAGGATGGTTGGGGTCGCCCCGCACGCCGGTGATTTGCGCGCCCCGCGACTCAATGACCACGCCACAACCCACGCCGCAATAAGGGCAGGTGGATGGGGTTTCTTGCAAGATGGGGATCATTGATTTACCTCATCGTGAGCGAAGAGCGTTTTCCGTCATCGCGAGGAGCGAAGCGACGTAGCGACTTGTGCATGGGCTGCCACGCTGCGCTCGCAGTGACGACGGGTGTTTTCATGCGTTGGGGGCTTTGCGTGACACCGGCCCTGCCACAGGACGTGTCAGGTCGGTGGCATGGCCCAGCAGTTCGTCGGCGTCCAGAAAGACCACGCCGGCGTCTAACTTGACCGCAAAACTCGGTGTGCAGCCCTGGTCGGGGGCTTGGGCTTGGCCGTCGCACAGATCGATCGTCCAGTTGTGCAGCGGGCAAGCCACGCGGGCGCCAAACACCAAGCCTTGCGACAGCGGGCCGCCTTTGTGCGGACAGCGGTCGAGCAGCGCAAACACCTCATCAGCGTCGTTGCGAAACAAGGCCACATCCAAGCCCAGCTCACGCGCGACGCGGCGCGAACCCAGCACCGGGATGTCTTCGATGCGGCAGATTTCTTTCCAAGTGGTCATGGCTTGTCCTTAAACGAGGGTCACAGGTTCAAATTGGCGGGTGTCCACCTGCGCTTTGCTGAACTCAAACCATGGGTCGGGCTCGCCGTCCAAAGCCGCTTGCAGCTTGGCCCACAGGGCTTGGCGCAGTGGGGCGTCGTCCAAGATTTTTTTCTTCACATGGTCCAAGCCCACCCGGTTGATGTAGTGCACCGTGCGCTCCAGGTACCACCCTTCTTCGCGGTACAGCTGCATGAAAGCCCCGGTGTACTCCATCACTTCGTCGGCGGTTTTGAGCTTGGCAAAAAAGTGCGCCACTTCGGTCTTGATGCCCCCGTTGCCACCCACATACATCTCCCAGCCGCTGTCCACGCCGATGATGCCCACGTCCTTGATGCCCGCCTCGGCGCAGTTGCGCGGGCAACCCGAGACGGCGAACTTGACCTTGTGCGGCGCGTACATGCGCCACATGGCGCGTTCGAGGTCTTTGCCCATTTGGGTGCTGTCTTGTGTGCCCATGCGGCACCATTCGCTGCCCACGCAGGTTTTGACGGTGCGCAGCGCCTTGGCGTAGGCGTGGCCGCTGGGCATGCCGATGTCTTTCCAGACATTGACCAGGTCTTCCTTCTTCACGCCCAAAAGGTCAATGCGCTGGCCGCCCGTGACTTTGACCGTGGGGATCTTGTATTTGTCCACCGCGTCGGCAATGCGCCGCAGCTCGTCAGCCGTGGTCTCGCCGCCCCACATGCGTGGGATCACGCTGTAGGTGCCGTCTTTTTGGATGTTGGCGTGGCTGCGCTCGTTGATGAAGCGGCTTTGCGGGTCGTCCTGCGCTTCTTTGGGCCAGGTGCTGATGAGGTAGTAGTTGACGGCTGGGCGGCAACTGGCGCAGCCATTGGGTGTGCGCCAGTCCATGAACTTGAACACGCTGCCAATGCTCAGCAGCTTTTGGGCTTTGACCGTGTCGCGCACGGCCTGGTGGCCATGCTCGGTACAGCCGCACATGGGTTTGAGTTTGGGCGTGGCAGAGTAGTCACCCCCTGCGGTGAACATCAAAATTTGCTCGACCAGTCCAGTGCACGAGCCACAGCTGGCGCTGGCCTTGGTGTGTTTGCGCACCTCGTCCAGGGTGAAGAGCCCCTTGTCTTTGATGGCCTTGCAGATGGCACCTTTGTTCACCCCGTTGCAGCCGCAGACCTCGTCGCTGTCTTGCATGGCGGCGGCCTTGCTTTGGCCTTGGTGGCCCACGTCGCCGATGTTCGATTCACCAAACATCAGTTTGTCGCGGATGTCGGCCACATTGCGGCCCTCGCGCAGCAGTTTGAAGTACCAACTGCCGTCCACCGTGTCACCGAACAAGCAGGCCCCCACCAATTGGTTGTCCTTGAGCACCAACCGTTTGTAGACGCCCCCAGCCGGGTCGCTCATCACGATCTCGTCGGTGCCTTCCCCGCCCATGAATTCACCCGCGCTGAACAGGTCGATGCCGGTCACCTTGAGCTTGGTCGATGTCTGCGATCCTAAGTAGCGCGCAATGCCAAATTCGGCCAGATGGTTGGCCAACACCTTGCCTTGCTCAAACAATGGGGCCACCAGCCCATAGGCGATGCCCCGGTGCGCCGCGCATTCGCCGAGCGCCCAGATGCGCGGATCGGTCACCGTTTGCAGGGTGTCGGTCACCACGATGCCCCGGTTCACATGCAGGCCCATGCGCTCGGCCAGCGCCGTGTTGGGGCGGATGCCCACCGCCATGACCACCAGGTCGGCCTGGACAGTGCTGCCGTCCTTGAACTCGACGCGCGCCACCCGCCCTGTGTCGCCTGCCAGCAAGGCGGCTGTCTGTGCACCCATGCGGAACTGCATGCCCCGTGCTTCGAGCGAGGCTTGCAGCATGTGCCCAGCCACTTTGTCGAGCTGGCGCTCCATCAGCCAATCGGCCACATGCACCACAGTCACTTGCATGCCACGCTTCATCAGGCCGTTGGCCGCTTCCAGGCCGAGCAGGCCGCCGCCAATCACCACCGCGTGTGGGTAAGTGGCTGCCGCGTCGATCATGGCTTGCGTGTCGGCAATGTCGCGGTAGGCCAGCACGCCAGGCAAGTCGTGGCCCGGCAGGGGCAAGATGAAAGGGTTGGAGCCGGTGGCCAAAATCAGCCGGTCATAGCCCACTTGCACCGCCTGACCTTGCGCGTTGCTGGCGCTCACGCTGCGGTGCACCCGGTCCACCTCCGTGACCTTGAAGCCCGCGTGCAGCGTGATGCCGTTGTCTGCGTACCAAGCCCAGTCGTTGAGCACGATTTCTTCAAGCGTCTGCTCCCCCGCCAGCACCGGCGACAGCAAGATGCGGTTGTAGTTGGGGTGGGGCTCAGCACCGAAGACGGTGATGTCGTACAGATCGGGGGCCAGTTTGAGCAGCTCTTCGAGCGCCCGCACACCGGCCATGCCGTTGCCGACCATGACCAGTTTCATTTTTTGACGGGGGGTGACGCGCATGTCCATCGTGTTCTCCTTGGGATCTGATTCGCCCAGCCTCAGGCGGCTTTTTCAACGTGACCCTGTCGGGTGTAGAGGAAGTCGATCACCGCCTTGCGGTAACGCTGGTAGTCGGCACTTTCGGCCAGTGCCACGCGCTGGCGAGGGCGTGGCAAATCCACGGCCAGCACCTCGCCAATGGTGGCGGCGGGGCCATTGGTCAGCATCACGATCTTGTCGGACAGCAACACGGCCTCGTCCACATCGTGCGTGACCATCACGACGGTGGCCTGTGTTTTGGCCACGATCACAAGCAACTCGTCTTGCAGCTTGGCGCGGGTCAGCGCGTCCAGTGCCCCAAAGGGCTCGTCCATCAGCAGCACTTTGGGCTCCATGGCGAGCGCCCGGGCAATCCCCACGCGCTGCTTCATGCCGCCCGAAATTTCGCCAGGGCGCTTTTGCGCGGCATGGCTCAGGCTCACCAGGGCCAGCGCGGCGTCGGTGCGCGCCTTGAGTTGGGCCTTTTTTTCGGTGTTGCCAAACACGCGCTCAATGCCCAAGTACACGTTGTCAAAGCAGGTCAGCCAAGGCAGCAGCGAATGGTTTTGGAACACCACCGCGCGCTCAGGGCCTGGGCCTGCGATCTCGCGGTTGGCACACAGCAGCACCCCTTGGCTGGGCGTGGTCAGCCCTGCAATCAAGTTGAGCAAGGTGGACTTGCCACAGCCTGAGTGGCCGATCAAGGCCACAAACTCGCCCTTGCCGATGTTGAGGTCAACCCCTTGCAGTGCGGTGAAGGGCCCCTTGCTGGTCTTGAAGGTTTGCTCAACGCCCTGGATTTGGATGTATTTGGCGTGGTCGTTCATGATTTGACATCCTCGTAAGTGAAGGCGGTGGCGATGCTAATCAGCGCATATTCCAGGACCAATCCCACGCCGCCGATCACGAAAATCGCGATGATGATGTTCTTGACGTTCAGGTTGTTCCACTCGTCCCAGACCCAAAAACCAATGCCCACGCCGCCTGTGAGCATCTCAGCGGCCACGATCACCAGCCAGGCCGTGCCCACAGCCAGCCGTACACCGGTCAGCATGTAAGGCAAGACCGCTGGGAACAAGATGGTGGTGGCCACTTTCCATTCCGACAGGTTCAGCACGCGGGCCACGTTCAGGTAGTCCTGTGGCACGCGCTGCACGCCCACCGCGGTGTTGATGACCATGGGCCAAATCGAGCAAATGAAGATGGTCCAGATGGCCGCTGGGTTGGCCCCCTTGAACACCAGCAAACCGATCGGCAGCCAGGCCAGCGGTGAGACCGGGCGCAGCAAGCTGATGAGCGGGTTGAACATGCGTGACAAAAAGGTGAAGCGTCCGATCACAAAGCCCGCAGGAATGCCCACCAGCGCCGCCAGTCCAAAGCCCACAGCCACGCGCTCCAGCGACATCAACACGTTCCAGCCCACACCCTGGTCGTTGGGCCCATTGCGGTAGAACGGATCGCTGAAGATGTCGACGGCCTGCAAGCCCGTTTCGTAAGGGCTGGGAATGCTGCCCTTGGTGGTGAGCGACACCAAGGCCCACAGTCCAATCAACAAGGCGAAACCCAGCAGGGGGGGCAGTACGGCGAGCCAGACAGGGCGCCAGTCTTTGACAGTCATGTCTTTCTCCTCAGGCTTTGATCTTGAAACCATCGGCGTACTTCGCCGGGTCTTTGCCGTCCCAGACCACGCCGTCCATCAACTTGCTGCTGCGCATGTCGCTCTTGGGCACGCTGATGTTCATGGCCCCGGCCACCTCTTTGTAGAGGGCGGTCTGGTTGATCTGCTTGGCCACGCCCAGATAGTCGGGGTGGCTCTTGAGCAGGCCCCAGCGCTTGTGCTGCGTGAGAAACCACATGCCGTCCGACAGGTAGGGGTAGTTCACCGCCCCATCATTGAAAAACTTCATGTGGTTGGGGTCGTCCCAGGTCTTGCCCATGCCGTTTTGGTAGCGGCCCAAAATGCGTTGGTTGATCGCGTCCACGCTGGTGTTGATGTAAGCCTTTTGCGCCACGGTCTCGGCCATCTTGAGTTTGTTTTGCAGGCCCGCATCGATCCAGCGGCTCGCTTCAAGCACGGCCATCATGACGGCGCGGGTGGTGTTGGGGTACTTGCTGACGAACTCGCCAGTGGTGCCCAGCACCTTTTCCGGGTGGTCTTTCCAGATGTCTTGCGTGGTGTTGGCGGTGATGCCAATGCCGTCCATGATGGCGCGGTGGTTCCAGGGCTCGCCCACGCAAAAACCGTCCATATTCCCTACCCGCATATTGGCCACCATTTGCGGTGGTGGCACAGTGATGAGCTTGGCCCCTGACAGGGGGTTGATGCCCGCTGCGGCCAACCAGTAGTGCATCCACATGGCGTGCGTGCCCGTGGGAAAGGTGCCCGCAAAGGTGTACTCGCGGGCGTTGGCGGACATGACTTTGGCCAGAGAGGGACCATCCACGGCCCCCTTGTCGGCCAGTGCTTTGGACAGCGTGATGGCTTGGCCGTTGTTGTTGAGCGACATCAGCACGGCCATGTCTTTTTTGGGCCCACCCAGACCGAGGTGCACGCCATAGACCAGGCCGTACAGCACATGCGACATGTCCAACTCGCCGTTGACCAGTTTGTCGCGCACACCCGCCCAACTGGCTTCTTTGGTCGGGATGATTTTGACGCCGTATTTCTGATCAAACCCCAGCACCGAAGCCATGACCACGCTGGCGCAGTCGGTCAGCGGGATGAAGCCGATCTTCACTTCCTTTTTTTCGGGGGCATCTGAGCCTGCGGCATAGACCACCGAACGCAGCGCCGGGGACACGCCTGCGGCCCCCACGGCTGCGGCTTGCAACACGGTGCGGCGGTTCAGGCTGGTTTTGAGTAAGTCGGTCATGGTCAAGACTCCAGTGCAGTTGCGAAAATAAAAAAAGGCGTCCTCATGCCGCTGGCGGCTGCTGAGCAGCGCGCAAACGCATGGGGACGCCTTTGTCCGGTGCTGACTGCGGCCCGCCATTGGGCTGCTGTCATGTGGGGCCTGCTTTGGCCTTGTTCAGTTCATTGCAAGGCTTGTGCCAGGCTTTTCTTGGTATGAGGGGACGGTTTGGCACCCTATGTGTGCGGATGCACAAGGCTGGTGCATGGGTGTGCCCTGGCGTGCCTTGTGGCCGTGCGTCGCCTCAGCCCAGCAAGGCGGCCATGTCCAGCATCTGCTGCGACATGTCGGCCAGCTTCACCCCCTTGTTCATGGCCGCTTTGCGCAGCTTGGCGTAGGCCTCCGATTCGGACAGGTTTTGACGCTGCATCAGCAAGCCTTTGGCACGGTCGATGACCTTGCGGTCTTGCAACTCACCCCGGGCGTTGTCCAGCTCGGCCAGCAAGGCTTCTTGGTGTTGAAAACGCGCCATCGCCACCGTCAAGATCGGGTGGATGCGCTCGGCGGCCAAGCCGTCCACGATGTAGGCCGTCACCCCTGCGGCCACTGCCGCTTGGGCGTTTGAGCTGTCGTCGTCGTTGGTGAACATCACAATGGGCCGCCGCGCGTCGCGCGTGGCCATGACCACATGTTCCAGTGCATCGCGGGCGTCGCTTTCAGCGTCCACGATCACCAGGTCCGCCTGCAACTGCGCCAGCCGCTCGGTCAAAAAAACATCGGCGGGCAGTGTGGCCACCAAGTTGTAGCCCGCTTCCAGCAAGCCGATGCGCAACAAACGCGAACGGTCTGCCTGCGCCAGTGCGTGTTCGTCCCCTTCGTCCAAAGCGGGGTCAGAAATGATGACAACGATGCGCAGGGCCTGGTTCATGCCCTGGGTGAAGCAATAAATGGGCCTTGGCCCTTGATTGCAAAGTTGCCTTGGGACTTGGCCTCAGGCCTCAGGCCACATCCATCCCGTGTTGGCGCTTGAGCGCATCGCAAGCGTGCGATTGCCAGAAGGCGAGCAGGGCGCGCATGGCCTGCGGCTGCGCGCTGGTGGCGGCCACGCTGCCCGAAAAAGTGGTGATGATCTCCACCGCTTGGGGCAAGCCACCGACCAAGGTGATGCCTGGCACCCCCAGCATTTCGCTCAGCTGCTGAAAGCCCAGCGCCACTTCGCCGCTGGCCACCATCGAGCCCACGGGCACACCGGGCTTGGCCTGCACGATGCGTGGGGCGATGGTCTCGGCAATGCCCCAGGCTTCAAACTGTTTGGCCAACTGCACGCCGCTGGGGCCGGTGGAATAACCCAGCGTGGGCGCAGCCAAGATGGCGGCTTTGAGGGCGGCTTCGCTCGAAATGTCGGGCACCGGCGCGCCTGCAGGCACGGCCACGGCCACGCCCGAGTGCACCAAGTCGGCGCGGCTGCTTGCCAGCACATGGCCACTGGCGATCAATGTGTCGATGGCGTTGCTGGCCAGTACCACGCCGTCAAACGCCTCGCCAGCCGCCACGCGCTTGGCCGCGTCCACCCCGCCGACCGACTCGATCTGCACAAGCACATGGGGTGCATGCTGGGTGTAGAGCGCCACCAGATCGGCCAGCAGCGGCTTGGTGGCCATGGAAGAAATCAGTCGGAGTGTGGTCATGGCGTGGGCGTTGAATGAGGGGCTGTGGTGGGCGCGACGCAACCGCCGCGATGGACTGCGCACAGGCGCGACAAAGGGTCGCTTGCGTTGAGATTATGGCAAGCCAGCCGAGCGCGTGCTGGCCCCGCTTAAACTAGCTGTTATGCGAATTTTGGGTATCGAATCTTCTTGCGACGAAACCGGCGTGGCCTTGGTCGAAACCACGGGTGATGCGTTGCCGTGTCTTTTGTCGCACGCCTTGTACAGCCAAATCGAGATGCACCAAGCCTATGGCGGCGTGGTGCCCGAGCTGGCCAGCCGCGACCACATTCGCCGCGTGCTGCCGCTCACGCGTCAGGTGCTGGCTGACGCGGGGGCCACGCTGCAAGACATCGACGTGGTGGCCTACACCCGGGGGCCGGGCCTGGCTGGGGCGCTGTTGGTGGGCTCTGGCGTGGCGTGCGCCTTGGCTGCAGCGCTGGCCAAGCCCGTGCTGGGGGTGCACCACCTTGAAGGGCATTTGTTGTCGCCGTTTTTGAGTGCCGATCCGCCCGAATTCCCCTTCATTGCTTTGCTTGTCTCAGGTGGACACACCCAGCTGATGCGGGTGGACGGCGTGGGCCGATACGAGTTGTTGGGCGAAACCATTGACGACGCGGCCGGTGAGGCCTTTGACAAATCGGCCAAGCTGATGGGCTTGCCTTACCCCGGGGGGCCGGGCTTGTCGCGCTTGGCCGAGCAGGGCAACCCGGCGGCCTACAAGTTGCCGCGCCCGCTGCTGCACAGCGGCGATCTGGACTTTTCATTTGCGGGGCTGAAGACGGCGGTGCTGACACAAAGCAAAAAAATCGGGCCCGCCGCCCACACCGAAGGTGCGCCCGAGCGCGCCGATCTGGCCGCGTCCACCCAGGCGGCCATCGTCGAGGTGCTGGTCAAAAAGTCCATGACCGCGCTCAAAACCAGTGGCATGAAGCGCTTGGTGGTGGCCGGTGGCGTGGGGGCCAACCGCGAGCTGCGCGCCCAGCTCAATGCTGCCTGTGCCAAAGCCAAAGTGCGCGTGCACTACCCCGAGTTGCACCTGTGCACCGACAACGGAGCCATGATCGCCATGGCCGCCGCCATGCGTTTGCAAGCGGGCGCGCAAGTGGCCGAGCCGCGCTACAGCTTCGACGTCAAACCCCGCTGGCCCCTGCACGAACTGGCCTGAGCAGCAAACGCACATCCTGTCCCACACGATCGACCGCGTGGAATTGCAGTTTCAAGGCATGGTCCAACTCAGACAGCGCAGGCAAATGGGCCATGCCTTGCCCTGGGCCCAGCCATTGCGGGGCCATGTAGAGCAGCCATTCGTCCACCAGCGACTCGCGCATGAAGCTGCCGTTGAGCTTGAACCCGGCTTCCACATGCAGCTCGTTGACCTCGCGCTGGGCCACGTCGCGCAGCAGGGCCGCCAGATCGACTTTGCCGCCGGGGCCTGCGCAATCGATGACCTGCACGCCCCGCGCGCTGAGGGCGGCGCGTTTGGCCGATTGCTCGGGCGTAGGTTGGGGCAGCGCGGTGTAAATCCAAATTTGACGGGCCTGCTCGCCCGTGCCTTGGGTGTCCAGCAGCTGGGCGTTCAGCGGCATGTCCAGGCGGCTGTCCACCACCACCAGGTGGGGTTGGCGCGGCACGGGCAAACCGCGCACATTGAGCTGTGGGTCGTCGGCGAGCACGGTGCCAATGCCCGTGAGGAGGGCGCAGGCACGGGCGCGCCAGGCGTGGCCGTCGGCGCGGGCCTCGGGGCCGGTGATCCATTGACTTTGGCCGTTGGCCAGCGCAGTTTGCCCGTCGATGGAGGCGGCCAGCTTCATGCGCACCCAGGGCAAGCCGCGCTCCATGCGGCTGAAAAATCCGATGTTGAGTTCGCGCGCTTGCAGCGCCAGCGGGTCGTTGGCATCCAGGCTGTGCACCTGCACGCCGGCGGCCTGCAAGCGGGCCAAGCCTTGCCCGGCCACTTGGGGGTTGGGGTCGGTCAAAGCCGCCACCACGCGGCCCACGCCAGCGGCGGCCAAGGCCTCGCAGCAGGGGCCTGTGCGGCCTTGGTGGGCGCAGGGTTCGAGCGTGACCCAGGCGGTTGCACCGTGCACGCTGTGGCCTCCTTGTGCTGCGTCGCGCAGGGCCATCACTTCGGCGTGGGGTCCGCCCGCACGTTGGGTGTGGCCTTCGCCAAGCACGGTGCCGTCTGGCGCGGTGATGACGCAGCCCACGCGGGGGTTGGGCGAGGTCAGCCACAGGGCCTGGCGGGCCAGGTCCAGGGCGCGGTGCATGGGCGAGAAATTCAGGGGGGTAGGCGCAGCGTTCACGTTGGAGGGCTCAAACAACAATCAGGGTGAGGATACGCCAACCCAGCGTGGCACGGAGGACACGCTGCTGTGCCAAGTCAGGCTGGCAAGGCCCGAGGGGGACTGTGGGCTGCTGCCCGATGAAGCTGAAGTCACCGAACTCGCCCATTGCACCGTGACCTCAACATCGTTCAGGCCGACGCCATGGGGCACCACGCGCATTTGGCGGCTGTAGCGTGTGCCTTGCACCTGCACGCTGTCTTGGCTGGGGCAGGTCGGGGTGCCAGACAAGGCGCAGTCCATGGCCTCTTGCGCCAGCAGGTGGGCGGCGTGGCGCTGGCGGGTGTCGGTGGCGGTTTGCAGGGCTTTGAGCGTGAGCTGGGTGGCGCCCAACAGGCCGATGCCCAGCACCGCAGAGGCGAGCAGCGCTTCGATCAGGGCCATGCCTTGCTGGGCGGATTTCATGGGCTGACCTCGCTCCAGCTGCCATTGATGCGTTGCACCTGTGTGGGGTCGATGCCGTCCGGCCAGTTCAGGACGTAGGCGTCTCGCCCATAGGGGCGGGCCCACAGGGTGCTGCTGCGCCATTCGGGCAGCCCGGACTCGACCACCAACTGCCCTTCGATCCAGCCGCCTTGCCAGCCGCGCATTTTTTCGTCGTTGCAGCCCGCATCCAGCACCACGCTGCCGTGGATGTGGGTGCCCGCCGCGATGCGCGGGCAGCGCAGCGCGCAGGCTTGGCTGGAAAACACCAGCAGGGCTGGCTCACTGGCGGTGCCCACGCTCTGGCCCCAGTCGCCCGGGCTGTCGACCCAGTACACCGTGCGCGGCGGCGTGCTTTGGGCGTGCAGGCCATTGCGCTCTTGCGCCGTGGACCAAGCTTGCAGCTGTTGCTCGGTGATGTCCCCGAACACGCTGCGCCAGGCGGCCCGGTTGCACGGGCTGCGCGGCACCGCCGTGTTGGGCCCGCTTTTGCTGCCGCCGCCCGGCAAACTGCTGGCGTTCAGGGCCATGCAGGCGGTTTTTTCGGTGGTGGAGATGCTGCCATTGCGGTTGGTGTCCACCACAAAATGGCTTTGTACCGCCGGGGCGATGGCGGTGCCACTGCAGGCTTGCCCTGTGCGGCTCAAGGGACACACCCGCAAGCTGGCGCCGACCGCTTCGCTCGCGCAGCCGTTGAGCACCAAGGCGGCTTGTGGGGCATCGCCCGGAGCGGGGGACAGCACCGGCATGAACAGGCTCTCGCGCACCACGCTGCGGCTGTTTTGCCCAGCCAAGCTGGCCTGCGCATGCAGGGTGAGCACATGGGGGGACAGTCGCACATCGCGCACCACGGTCACGCTGCCTTGCACCTGGGGGGCTGCTGCGGACGTAGGTGTGGACGTAGGTGCGGTCATGGCGGCGCACTGCCACTGAAGCCCTTGCACGCCTTTGGGGCAGGCGGCTGGGGCGGCAAACAACTCCGACAGCGGGGTGGTGCCTTGGGCCAGCGCCGTTTGGGCCCAGGCCAGGGTGTCCTCGGCGGCCATGCGCGACTGGGAGGCGCGGGTGTGATTTTGCCCGGCCAGTTGGTCCATCAGCACACTGCGGCTGCTGTACACGCTGGCCAAAGCCGCGAGCAACACCAGCCCCGTGGCCATCAGCAAGGTGATGGCCCCCTGGTGTGTCTGGGGTGCGCGGTGGGGGTTCATGGGCAATACAGTGCCTGCATGCGGGCGGGCAGGTCGTTGCGCAAGTGCACGGTTTGCGACAACTCGATGGGGTGCAAGTCGTCTCCAGGGGCTTGCCCACTCAGCTGGACTTGCACGGTGCGGTGCAGCCAGCCTTGGCGCGCTTCGCAGCGGAGCTGCCAAGTCAGGCGGGTGATTTGCAGCGTGGCGCTGTCGGTGATGGGCAGCCAACTGCCACCGTCGTTGCAGGACCTGCGGGCCATCAGGGTGTTGTCCGACAGCCTGAAGCCCATGCACTCGTCGCTGTCTTGCTGGCCGTTGTGGTTGCGGTCACGGCTGAAGTCGATCCAGTCGTCTTCGATGCTGAAGTCCTCGAAGCCATCGCA
>JAHECM010000018.1 GCA_024641725.1 Limnohabitans sp.
AGCAGCCGTGCGAACTTGTCGCTGCCCACGGTGCCCCGCGTGGCGATCACGCCAATCCGACCGGTCTGGCTCAGTGCCACAGCGGGCTTGAGCGCGGGCTCGACCCCAACCAGTGGCAGCAGCGGATGGCGCTCGCGCAGCTCGTGGATGGCTGCTGCGGTGGCGGTGTTGCAGGCCACCACCAAAGCCTTGATTTGGTGGTGCGCGATCAGGTGCTCGGCAATGGCGTGGGTGCGTTCGCGCACTTGCAGATCGTTTTTTTCGCCATAAGGCGCGTGCGCGTTGTCGGCCAGGTACACAAAATGCTCATGGGGCAGTTCGGCTTGCAGAGCTTGCAAGACGCTCAGGCCGCCGATGCCGCTGTCAAACACCCCAATGGGACGCTGGGCCGAACTCATGGGTGCTGTGCTTTGATGAAAAAGGCCGCAAAAGCGGCCTTGATACAGGGCATCAGGCCGCCGTGACGCCAATGCCCTTGAACTCGCCCGTGGCAATGCGTTTTTGCCATTCGGCGGGGCCGGTGGTGTGGGCGCTGGTGCCGCCCGCATCCACGGCCACCGTCACGGGCATATCCACCACGTCGAATTCGTAAATGGCTTCCATGCCCATGTCGGCAAAGCCCACGACTTGGGCGTGTTTGATGGCTTTGGACACGAGGTAGGCCGCGCCGCCCACGGCCATCAGGTAGGCGCTCTTGTGCTTTTTGATGGCCTCGATGGCGACCGGGCCGCGCTCGGCCTTGCCGATCATGGCGATCAGGCCAGTGTTGGCCAGCATCATCTCGGTGAAGCCGTCCATGCGGGTGGCGGTGGTGGGGCCTGCGGGGCCCACCGCTTCGTCGCCCACGGGGTCCACGGGGCCGACGTAATAAATCACGCGGTTGGTGAAGTCCACGGGCAGGGGTTCGCCCTTGGCCAGCATGTCTTGGATGCGCTTGTGCGCGGCGTCACGGCCGGTGAGCATCTTGCCATTGAGCAGCAAAGTCTGGCCGGGTTTCCAGCTGGCCACTTCGGCAGGGGTGAGGGTGTTGAGGTCAACGCGTTGGCTTTTTTCGGTGTCAGGAGCCCAGGCCACGTTGGGCCACAGGTCGAGCGAAGGCGCTTCCAAATACGAGGGGCCTGAGCCGTCGAGCACAAAGTGCGCGTGGCGCGTGGCCGCGCAATTGGGGATCATGGCCACCGGCTTGCTGGCCGCGTGGGTGGGGTACATCTTGATCTTCACGTCCAGCACCGTGGTCAGGCCGCCCAAGCCTTGCGCGCCAATGCCCAAGGCGTTGACCTTGTGGTACAGCTCCAAGCGCATTTCTTCGACTTGGTCGAGCTTCTCACCCTTGCTCGATTTTTCGAGCAACTGGTACATGTCCAGGTCGTCCATCAGGCTTTCTTTGGCCATCAGGACTGCTTTTTCGGCGGTGCCGCCAATGCCGATGCCCAGCATGCCGGGCGGGCACCAGCCTGCACCCATGGTAGGAACGGTTTTGAGCACCCAGTCAACGACGCTGTCGCCGGGGTTGAGCATGATCATCTTGGACTTGTTTTCGCTGCCACCGCCTTTGGCCGCTACGGTCACGTGCACATGGTGGCCGGGCACGATCTTGGTGAAGATCACGGCAGGGGTGTTGTCCTTGGTGTTCTTGCGGTTGAAGTGCGGGTCGGACACGACCGATGCGCGCAGCGTGTTGTCGGGGTGGTTGTAGCCACGGCGCACGCCTTCGTTCACGGCGTCTTCTAGGCTGCCAGTGAAGCCGTCAAACTTGACGTCCATGCCCACTTCTAGGAACACGTTGACGATGCCGGTGTCCTGGCAAATCGGGCGGTGACCGTAAGCGCTCATCTTGCTGTTGGTCAGAATCTGCGCAATCGCGTCCTTGGCCGCTGGGCTTTGCTCACGTTCGTAAGCGCTGGCCAGGTGCGAGATGAAGTCGGCCGGGTGGTAGTAGCTGATGTACTGCAGGGCGGCGGCGACGGATTCGATCAGGTCGTCTTGTTTGATCAGAGTGGTCATGGTGGTGTGATCCCGTGAAAATAAAAATCGGTCGTTGTCAGGTGTTCAGTGGGGCTTGTCGTGGTGCGACATCAGGCGGTCTGCGTAGGCAATGGCGATGGCGCTGAGCAAAAATGCCACGTGGATGAGGGTTTGCCACATCAGCACCTTCTCGTCGTAGTTGGCGGCGTTGATGAAGGTCTTGAGCAGGTGGATCGAGCTGATGCCAATGATGGCCGTGCCCAGTTTGACTTTGAGCACCGAGGCGTTCACGTGGTCCAGCCACTCGGGTTGGTCGGGGTGGCCTTCGAGGTTCAGGCGCGAGACAAAGGTTTCGTAGCCGCCCACGATGACCATGATCAGCAAGTTGGAGATCATGACCACGTCGATGAGGCCCAACACCACCAACATGATCACGGTTTCGTTGAGCGCCGTGATGGGCGCATCGGACTTGTAGCCAATGCTGCCAATCAGCGCTTGCAGGGCGTGCTGGTTGCCGAACGCGGCTTCGAGCAAATGCACCAGCTCAACCCAAAAATGGAACACGTACACGGCTTGCGCGGCGATCAAACCCAAGTACAGCGGCAATTGCAGCCAGCGGCTGGCAAAAATGAAGCTGTTCAAAGAGCTGTTGGCCGCTTTGGGCGCGGGAGTCTGTTTTGACATGGATGTTCTGGAACCTTTGTTGAAACCGGGCGCTTCAATTGATACCGGATTTTAGGCGGTAGTTCCAAGATTTCTGACCCGCTTCTTGCAAGCCTGATGTCAGTCAGTGCTTTGTAAGAGCCAAAGCAGACATTTGCAGCAGTTTCAAAAACGCCCTGTCATTGAGGAGACAAATCTGATGAGTGCCACCATTTACCAACCCAGCGCTGAATTCGTTAAAAACGCTAACGTTTCCGGCATGGCCGCTTACGAAGCTTTGTGCAAAGAAGCCGACACCGACTACCAAGGCTATTGGGGTCGCCTGGCCAAAGAGCTGATCACTTGGAAGACCCCGTTCACCAAAGTGCTCGACGAATCCAATGCACCCTTCTTCAAGTGGTTCGAAGACGGCACGCTGAACGCGTCTTACAACTGCCTGGACCGCAACGTCGAAAAAGGCTTGGGCGACAAGACCGCCATCATTTTTGAAGCCGACGGCGGCGAAGTGACCAAGGTCACTTACAGCCAACTGCTGGCCAAAACCTGCCAGTACGCCAACGCGCTCAAGAGCCTGGGTATCCAAAAGGGTGACCGCGTGGTCATCTACATCTCCATGTCCATCGACGGCGTGGCTGCCATGCAAGCTTGCGCCCGCATTGGCGCGACCCACTCGGTGGTGTTTGGCGGCTTCTCGGCCCAGTCACTGCGTGACCGCATCGAAGACACCGGCGCTGTCGCCGTCATCACAGCAGACCACCAAGTGCGCGGTGGCAAGCAGCTGGCCCTCAAATCCATCGTGGACGAAGCCCTGGCTTTGGGCGGCTGCGGCTCCATCAAAAATGTCTTGGTCGTCAAACGCTCGGGTGCCGACATCGCCATGACCGCAGGCCGCGACTTGTGGATGGCCGAGCTGGCCGACCAGCAAGCCACCACCTGCGAGCCCGAGTGGGTGAGCGCTGAACACCCCCTGTTCTTGCTCTACACCTCTGGCTCTACCGGCAAGCCCAAAGGCGTGCAGCACAGCACCGGCGGCTACTTGCTGCACGCTGCACTGACCACCAAGTGGACCTTCGACCTGAAGGCCGACGATGTGTTTTGGTGCACCGCCGACATCGGCTGGGTCACGGGCCACACTTACATCACCTACGGCCCCTTGGCCTTGGGCGGCACTGAAATCGTGTTCGAAGGCGTGCCCACTTACCCCGACGCTGGCCGCTTCTGGAAGATGATCCAAGACCACAAAGTCTCGATCTTCTACACCGCACCCACCGCCATCCGGTCGCTCATCAAGGCCGCAGAAGCCAACGACGCTGTGCACCCCAAGAGCTACGACCTCACGAGCCTGCGTTTGCTCGGTTCGGTGGGTGAGCCCATCAACCCTGCTGCTTGGGAGTGGTACCACCAGCACGTGGGCGGCGGCAATTGCCCGATCGTGGACACCTTCTGGCAAACCGAAACCGGCGGCCACATGATCACCCCGCTGCCCGGCGTGACGCCCATGGTGCCAGGCTCTTGCACACTGCCGTTCCCCGGCATCCAAGCGGCCATCGTGAGCGAAACGGGCGACGACATGCCCAATGGCCAAGGCGGCATTTTGGTGGTCAAGCGCCCATGGCCTTCCATGATCCGCAACATCTGGGGCGACCCCGAGCGCTTCATCAAGAGCTACTACCCCGATGACTTCAAGGGCAAGTACTACTTGGCGGGCGACGGTGCGATCCGCGACGAAAAAACCGGTTACTTCACCATCACCGGCCGCATCGACGACGTGCTGAACGTGTCG
Source organism: Limnohabitans sp. (assembly GCA_024641725.1). Classification (GTDB taxonomy): domain Bacteria; phylum Pseudomonadota; class Gammaproteobacteria; order Burkholderiales; family Burkholderiaceae_C; genus Limnohabitans_A. Next base: position 4,412 of record JAHECM010000018.1, read on the forward strand.
GGCCACCGCATGGGCACGATGGAAATCGAATCTGCTTTGGTCAGCTGCACCGAGCTGGTGGCCGAAGCCGCCGTGGTGGGCCGCCCAGACGACACCACCGGTGAGGCGATTTGCGCCTTCGTGGTGCTCAAGCGCGCACTGCCCAACAACGACGAAGGCAAGGCCATTGCCAAGCAGCTGCGCGACCACATCGCCAAAGAAATTGGCCCGATCGCCAAGCCCAAAGACATCCGCTTTGGCGAGAATTTGCCCAAGACCCGTTCCGGTAAGATCATGCGCCGCCTGCTGCGTTCGCTGGCCAAAGGCGAAGAGATCACGCAAGACATCTCGACTTTAGAGAACCCTGCCATCTTGGGCCAGTTGGGTCAGGCTTACTGATCGGTTGATCCGTTCATTGGGCAAACGTGCATTGGGCGAGTGACGGTCTGCTGTCAGGGCAGACAGTGGTTAGCCCTCTCAAAAAATAAGGCAGCCTGTGGGCTGCCTTATTTTTTGCGGCACTCAAGCGCAAGCCCTTGCGTCAAGGCATTTGCTTTTCCAGTTTCAGTCCCACGGCGGTTCGGCGCGCAAAGCCTTTCCAGTAGGTGTGGTCGCTGTTGAGGGTGCCATTGGCTTGCGCCGACCACTTGCCGCTTTGCGCTGACTCCACCAGATGCAAGTAGGGCTCCATCGCAGCGTCTTGGCGCAGGTATTTGCCCAAAAAGGCGGTGGCGAAATGCTGCGCAATGTTGTTCATGCGCGTGTTGTCCCAGACCGCATCGATGTAATGGTTGGCCGGGATGCTGGGCAAGTGCGGCACGGCCGCCCAGGTTTCTTTGGGGGCGGGCATGGGCGCGGCCGCGTTGTGGTTGGCGTTTTCAAAGGTCAGCAAGTAGCGCGGTGCTTGGGTGCTGGCTTCAAAAATATTGCGCACACCGGGTGAATAGCCCGAGACGTCGTCGGCACTGCCAGCCATGAAGAACATCGGTGTTTTGATCTGTGCCAAGCCTTGTGCGTCCCACAAACCTGCGTTCCATCCCCAGGGCGCGATGGCGATGCCCGCTTTGATGCGCGGGTCCAAGCTGGCCGTGTAAGCCGTTTGGCCAGCTTGGCGGGCTTTGAGCGCGCCGTTGGGCGGTGCCATGGGGGAGCTGACGGCTTTCTCGCTGAAGCCGCCGCCCAGGGTGTTGACCACCCCGTAGCCGCCCATGGAGTAACCGATCAAGGCGGTTTGGTCCGCGTTGATCATGCCCTTGAAAGCACCTCGGGCAGCGTCTGAGTTTTGGCCTGCTTGCAGCTGAGCCATGGCGTTCAGGACAAAAAGCTGGTCCAGCGGGCGGTTGAGCAGCGTGCTGGCAAAGGCGGCTTGGTCACTGTAGGTGCTGTCGGTGTGGTCAATGGACGCCACCACATAGCCTTTGCTGGCCAGGTTTTCGGCAAGAGGGCTCAGCAAGTAGCGGTTGCCCGGGTAGCCGTGCGAGATGATCACCAAAGGGTAAGGGCCACGGCTGCGGTCAGGTTCGGCGTTGCGAACCGCTTTGCCATAAATGCTGACTTCGCTTTTGGGGTCGCGCGTGATCACCCGGTACTCGCCCGTGTGGCCAGCGGGGGCCGGTGCCGAGGGGTACCAAACTTCCACAGTCAAGCGGCGGTCATAGCTCGGAATCAGCTCGCCGGATTTGGCCCGAACGATGTCCAACTGCGCGGGGTTGACCAGTTGCAAAGTGCGCACGCCAATGGCCATGCTGCCGTAGGCGGCCAATTCGGGGGCATCTGGCCGGATCTGGTCGATCCGGTTGTCCAGCGCCCATGCCGGCAATGTCACGGGCAAAGCCAAGGCCAGAACCAGGGCGCAAAGGGGGTGGGAAGGTGTTTTCATGGTGCTCAAGTCTTGATGCCCAAGCCGAGCTTTTCAATCAGACGCTTTTCTTTCACGTAGCTGGCCAGGATGAATTGGGTGTAAGCCTCGCTGTCCATGTAGATGACGGGTTGGTCGTACTTTTCAAAAGATGCCATGACGGCCGGGTCGGTCAGGGTTTTCTTGAACGCGTCTTGCAGTTTGCGCACCAGCTTGGGGTCCATGCCTTTGGGCCCGGCAATGCCGAAGGGTGAATCGGACACGGTGTCGTAACCCAGCTCGTTGAGCGTGGGCACGTTGGGCCAGCGCTTGGTGCGCTTGCTGCCGTAGGTGGCCAGCAGGCGCATGGTGCCCGCCTCCACATGGGGCGCCCAACCGGTGGCGTCGCTGTGCGCATCAATGTGCCCACCCAGCAGGGCCTGCAGACCGTCCGAGCTGCCCTTGAACGGCACATGCGTGAGCTGGATGCCCGCTTTGTTGGCGAACTCTTCGACGGCCAAATGCGGCGTGGTGCCGTTGCCGGTGGAGCCGTAGTTGAACTTGCCCGGGTTGGCTTTGGCGAAGTTGACCAAGTCCTTGATGGTCTTGTGGGGCGAGTCGGCCTTGACCACGATGCCAAAGGTGTAGCCCGTCAGGCAGGCGATGTAGCTGAAGTCTTTGAGCGGGTCAAACTGCATCTTTTGCATGTGCGGCAAGCGGGCCACGCCGATTGTGATTTGCGACAGGGTGTAGCCGTCGGGTTGGGCGCGAACCAGCTCGTTGGGGCCAAGCATGCCGCTGCCACCGGGCTTGTTGTCGATGACGACTTGCCCACCCAGCACTTTGCTGACGCTCTCGGCCAAGGCGCGCATGACGATGTCGCTGGAGCCGCCCGCTGGCCAGGGGCAGATCAGTTTGACGGGTTTGGTGGGGTAAGCGGCTTGGGCCTGCGCCCATTGGGGCAGGGTCAGTGCGGCTGCGGCAGCCGTGCCGTTTTGTACAAATTGGCGGCGAGTGGTTTGGGTCATGCAAGAAGCTCCTTTATTGCCAAATTGGACAGGCCAGGGCTGGGACTGACAAGAGGGAAAACGCCAGACCCGCCGCTTTGCGCGTCACGCGGGTGACGGGCAATGCGCCATCGCGAGCGTGCCACGGCGATCCATGTCTTTGTCGGGGCGTTTATGCGCGGGTGAATGCGTGGGTTAAGGCGCGGGTTTAGGCGCGAGGTTAATCGCCCAAAACCACGCCCTCGCGCCTTGGGTCGGCGGCGCCAAACCAGCCCAAGGTGGTGCGCTCAACGGCCTGCAAACCGCTGGTCATGTCGGTCTGGCGCACCTCGTGGCCTCGCTCCTGCAGTGCTTGCACCGTGCTGCCAGGCCAGCGCTGGCTCTCCAGCAGCACCGGGCCTCCAAGGCTGGCAAAGTTGGGCAGGTTCACCGCTTGCTGCGCATTCAGGCCCCAGTGCAATGTGCCCATCAGCACTTTGCCGGTGAAGTGGATGATGACGGCCCCGCCCGGGCTGCCGGCGCTCAGCACCAGTTGGCCTGATGCCTTGTCAAACACCAGCGTGGGCGACATGGACGAGCGCGGGCGTTTGCCCGGCTCCACCCGGTTGGCGATGGGGCGACCTTGCGCGTCGGTGGGGGCCAAGCTGAAGTCGGTCAACTCGTTGTTGAGCAAAAAACCGCCCGGGCGGGCCGGGTCGGTCGTCACCATGCGCCTTGAGCCAAAGGCGGCTTCGATCGTGGTGGTCATGGCCACGGCGCGGCCTTGTGCATCGACCACGCTGATGTGGCTGGTGCCGTATTCGGGCTGCGTCGGCATGGGCGCGAAAGCGCTTGGGCTAGCCGTTGGTTGCCCTGGCGGTGCCGCCTTCATGGCCTGCGCGCCGATCAGTTGGCTGCGTTTTTGCAGGTAGTCGGGGGCCAGCAGGCTGCGCCAGTCGCCAGCGGGCGCGCTCACAAAGTCGGGGTCGGCCACGTACTGCGCCCGGTCGGCAAAGGCCAGGCGCGAGGCCTCGGTGTAGCGGTGCAGCCAGTCGGGCGAGGGCAAACCGTCCACCACCTCGGCGCTTTGTGCTGTGGTGTGTTCCAGCAGCCCCAGGATTTGCCCAATGGCAATGTGCCCCGACGAGGGCGGTGGAAAGCCGCACAAGCGGTAAGCGCGTGCACGGGCCACATGGTCAAAACACAGCGCTTGGCGTTCGCGTGGCTGGTAGTCGCGCAGGTCTTGCAGGCTCAAGCTGCCGGGGCGGGGCGCTTGCGCCGTGCGTGCCACGATGGCCTGAGCCACGGGGCCTTCGTGCAGGGCGCGGCTGCCCTCGGCGGCGATGCGGCGCATCACATGGGCGTATTCGGGGTTGCGCAGCTTGTGGCCCACGGGCCAGGCTTGGCCTTGCGCGTTGTAGAAAAAGCGCAGGGCCAGAGGGTCTTTTCGGAGGTGTGGGTCGGCTTGCAGCAGGGTGTGCAGGCGGGGGCTGACGACAAAGCCTTGCTCGGCGAGCGCGATGGCCGGCGCAAACAGCTGGGCCCAGCGCAGCGTGCCATGCTGTCGGTGCGCCGCTTCGAGCATGCGCACAGCGCCAGGCACGCCCACCGACTGACCACTCAAGACCGCATCGTCAAAAGCCAGGGGCTTGCCGTCTGCGTTCAGAAACTGGTCGCTGCGCGCGCTTGCAGGGGCGGTTTCCCGTCCGTCAAAAGCCTGCAGGCGCTGGCCGTCAAAGTGCATCAGAAATGCCCCCCCGCCAATCCCGCTGGACTGCGGCTCCACCAGCCCCAGCACCAGCTGCACCGCAATCGCCGCATCGAGCGCCGAGCCCCCGGCACGCAATATCTGGTGCCCGGCATCGGTGGCCAAGGGGTTGGCTGCGGCCACGGCCTGGCGCGTGTAGGCCCAGCCGGGCTTGTCAAAGTAGCCGCTGGCCAACTCGGGTTGCTCGGGGATGCTGTAGCGCCAGCTGCTCGCGGGCGGCTGCGTGGCGCAGGCGGTCAGCAGGGTGAGGGCGATCAGGCTCAGTAGGCGGCGCATGGTGGCCCAGTGTAGTGCCAGCCCGCGTGCCCAAGACAACAGGCCCCGAAGGGCCTGTGTGAAATGGTCGGCCAAGCGCCTGGTCTGTGCCCGGCTTGTGGCTCTAACTTACTTCGGTGCCAGTCGAATCGCGCCGTCCAGGCGAATCACTTCGCCGTTGAGCATGTCGTTTTCGATGATGTGCTTGGCCAGTTTGGCGTAGTCTTGCGGCGTGCCCAGGCGGCTGGGGAAGGGCACACCGGCAGCCAGTGCGTCTTGCACTTCTTGCGGCATGCCAAACAGCATGGGGGTGCCAAAGATGCCGGGGGCAATCGTCATGTTGCGGATGCCGTTGCGCGCCAAGTCGCGGGCAATCGGCAGTGTCATGCCCACCACACCACCTTTAGACGCAGCATAGGCCGCTTGGCCAATCTGCCCGTCGTAGGCCGCCACGCTGGCGGTGCTGATGAGCACGCCGCGCTCACCCGTGGCCTCGGGCTCGTTTTGGCTCATGGCGTCAGCGGCCAAGCGGATCATGTTGAAGCTGCCCACCAGGTTGACCATGATGGTTTTGGTGTAGACGGCCAAGTTGTGCGCGCCGTTTTTGCCCACGGTTTTTTCGGCAGGGGCGATGCCCGCGCAGTTGACCAAGCCCATCAGCTTGCCCATGGACACAGCTTGGGCCACCACGGCTTGGCCGTCGGCTTCGTTGCTCACGTCGCACTTGACGAATGCGCCGCCCAGTTCTTTGGCCACGGCCTCGCCTTTTTCTGCTTGCATGTCGGCAATGACGACTTTGCCGCCGTTGGCCGCAAGCATGCGGGCCGTGCCTTCGCCCAGGCCCGATGCGCCGCCGGTGACGATGAAAACCTTGCCTTGAATGTCCATGTGTAGCTCCTGATGTGGGTGGGTTTTGGTTGACGTTACGTAAACGTCAATTATGCACACCCTGCGCACATCCTCAGCACAGGCCAAGCGCTTCTTGGACCCTTACTCGCCCCTCCCTCGGCCTCCCAGCAGCTCAGGACGTTTCTACAGCGTGCGCTGCACTGGTACATTGATGGCCCGTGCAACCCGCCACAGGTGAGGCCGCTAGAGCCTCCGGAAAGCCCACATGCCCGCCTTGCCTATTTCTGCCCGAGTGTTCCTGGTGCTCGGTGCATGCAGCGCCGCCAGCTCCGTGGCGCTGTCTGCTGCCGCGGCCCACATGCCCGCCTTGCAAGCGGCATCCGCGTCCCTGAACATGGCTTTGGCCCAGCAGCAGTTGCACGCTGTGGGCCTGCTGGCCGTTGGTCTGCTCTTGGCCCGATTGCAGTCGGTGTGGTTGACCGTGGCTGGCGTGCTCATGCTCTTGGGCACCGTGCTGTTTTGCTTGAACTTGTATGCCCGCTTGATCTGGGGCTGGGACGCCGCCCGGATTGCGGTGCCCTGGGGCGGCTCTGCCTTCATCTTGTCTTGGCTCAGCCTGGCCCTGGGGGCTTGGCTGGGCAATCGCCGCCATTGAAACAACCAATCAGTGCCGGGCCCGTCACCGAGTACATTAATTCCTATGAGTTTTCTCATTCGATAGTTTTTTTCAACCAACCCAAGGAAACACCATGTCCCTGATCAATACCCAAGTCCAGCCTTTCAAGACCCAAGCTTTCCACAACGGCAAGTTCATTGAAGTGACCGAGCAAAGCCTCAAAGGCAAGTGGAACGTGTTCATCTTCATGCCCGCAGCATTCACTTTCAACTGCCCCACAGAAATCGAAGACGCTGCTGACAACTACGCCGCTTTCCAAAAAGCCGGCGCTGAGGTGTACATCATCACCACCGACACCCACTTCTCGCACAAAGTGTGGCACGAGACATCGCCTGCTGTGGGCAAGGCCAAGTTCCCATTGGTCGGCGACCCGACACACGCCCTGACACGCGCTTTTGGCGTGCACATCGAAGAAGAAGGCCTGGCACTGCGCGGCACCTTCATCATCAACCCCGAGTTGACCATCAAGACACTGGAAATCCACTCCAACGAAATCGCCCGTGACGTGTCCGAAACCCTGCGCAAGCTCACGGCTGCCCAGTACACCGCCGCCAATCCCGGCCAAGTGTGCCCCGCCAAGTGGAAAGAAGGCGCCAAGACTTTGGCCCCTTCCATCGACCTGGTCGGCAAGATCTAAATCTTGACTTTGACGCCCTGCACCGCAGGGCGTTGAGCACAGCGCATCAAGGCCACAAGCCGGGCGTGCGCTGTCCTCAACGATTCCCCCAACCCTTTTTTCCGAGGCCCCGCCACAAGCGAGGGTCTGGGAAGTGTGCAGCCCGTAACAGGAGAAAACCATGCTCGACGACACCCTCAAAGCCCAACTCCAGCAGTACTTGGCCCTCTTGCGCCAGCCCATCCAGCTGATCGCTTCGTTGGACGACAGCGAAACCGGCACGGACATGAAGAGCCTGTTGGAAACCATCGTGGGCCTGTCTGACAAAGTGACGCTCGACACCTCGGGCAACGACGCTCGCAAGCCGTCTTTTGTTGTCGCTCGTGCTGGTGACACCCAAGGTGTGCGCTTTGCCGGCTTGCCGCTCGGGCACGAGTTCACCTCCTTGGTGTTGGCCTTGCTGTGGACCGGTGGCCACCCACCCAAGGTCGAGCAAGACGTGATCGACAGCATCAAGGCCCTGGACGGGGACTTCAACTTTGAGGTCTACATGTCTTTGAGCTGCCACAACTGCCCCGACGTGGTGCAGGCCCTGAGCCTCATGGCCATCTTCAACCCCAAGGTCAAAACCGTGGTGATTGAAGGCGGTGCGTTCCAGAAGGAAGTGGAAGAGCGCCAGATCATGGCTGTGCCCATGGTGTTTTTGAACGGTCAAGTGTTTGGCTCGGGCCGCATGAGCGTGGAAGAAATCGTGGCCAAGCTCGACACCAACGCCGCCGCCAGCGACGCCGCCAAGATGAACGACAAAGCCCCGTATGACGTGCTCATCGTCGGCGGTGGTCCCGCAGGCGCAGCCGCTGCTGTGTACGCCGCCCGCAAAGGCATTCGCGTGGGCATTGCCGCTGAGCGCTTTGGCGGTCAGCTCAACGACACCATGTCTGTTGAAAACTACATCTCGGTGCTTGAGACCAACGGCCCCAAAC
>JAHECM010000019.1 GCA_024641725.1 Limnohabitans sp.
AGGTCTTCACCCGCCACCATGGCCGCGTGGCGGTGGTGGCCAAGGGGGCCAAGCGGCCCAGCTCCAGTTTTCGGCCCGTGCTGCTGCCCCTGCAGCCTTTGTCCCTGACCTTTGGGGGAGATGGCGACATCCGCACGCTCAAAAGTGCCGAGTGGTTGGGTGGCCATGTCATGCCCGTGGGCGAGGCGCTGCTGTCGGGCTACTACCTCAACGAATTGCTGATGCGATTTTTGGTGCGCGACGATGCCTACCCGCAGCTGTTTGACGTGTACGCCGCTGCGGTGCGACTGCTGGCCAGCGGCGACCCCGACGCCTTGCAGTGGGCCTTGCGCGGTTTTGAATTGCTGCTGCTCAAACACACCGGCTTGCTGCCCGCGCTCGATGTGCAGACCCTGACCATGAAACCGCTGGAGCCCCAGGCTTGGTATGCGTTGGTGCCCGAGGCCGGTTTGCAATGGGTGCCACAAGACATTCGGCACGCCTTGCCAGGTGCGCAGTGGCTGGCGATACAGCGCGCCTTGAACGAACCCCATCCCTTGGTGGCCTTGCTGCGCGATTGCTCCGAACTGCTCAGCCAAATGCAGCGCCCCATGCGCGCGCTCCTCAACTACCATTGCGGTGTCGGGGTCTTGCGCACCCGCCAAATGATGCTGGACTTGCAAACCTTATGACCTCGAATTCCCCACCCGTAGCCCTGTCGGTCAACGTCAACAAAGTCGCCTTGCTGCGCAACTCGCGCCACCTGGGCATCCCCAGCGTCACGCGGGCCGCCGAGCTGTGCCTGCTGGCAGGTGCGAACGGCATCACCATCCACCCCCGGCCCGACGAGCGCCACATTCGCGCCAGCGACGTGCCCGAGCTGACCGCGCTCATGCAGGCCTGGCCCGAGCGCGAGTTCAACATCGAAGGCAACCCCTTTCACAACCTCATGGACCATGTGCGTGCCGTGCGCCCCCACCAAGTGACCTTTGTGCCCGACAGCGAAGGCCAGTTCACCAGCGACCACGGCTGGACCTTCCCGCAAGACGCCGAGCGTCTGCAGCCTCTGATCGACGAATGCCGGGCGTTGGGTGTGCGCGTGAGCCTGTTCATGGACCCGATTCCTGAGCAAATGGCCGCCGCCCGCGCCGTGGGTGCCGACCGGGTGGAGCTGTACACCGAGCCCTATGCCGCCAGCTGGGGCACGCCCGACAACGCCGCGCAATTGCAGCGCTACACCGACGCCGCGCAAGCCGCACTGGCCGTGGGCCTGGGCTTGAATGCTGGGCACGACCTCAACCGCGACAACTTGCCCGCCTTCGTGGCCGCCGTGCCAGGTTTGCAAGAAGTCTCGATTGGCCACGCCTTCATGGCCGATGCGCTCGAAATGGGCTATGCCGCCACGGTGCAGGCCTACCTGGATGGCCTAGAAAAATGATCTACGGCATCGGCACCGACATCTGCGACATCCGCCGCATCCAAGCCAGCTTGGCGCGGCACGGCGAGCGCTTTGCCGCCAAGGTCTTGAGTGATGCCGAAATGGTCACCTGGAAAGCCCGCAGCGCACGCTGGCCCGAGCGTGGCGTGCGCTATTTGGCCACGCGCTTTTCGGCCAAAGAGGCCTTCAGCAAGGCCATTGGCCTGGGCATGCGCATGCCCATGACCTGGCGACTGTGCGAGATCGGCAAATTGCCCAGCGGCCAGCCGGTCATCGTGTTGCACGGGGTTTTGAAAGAATGGTTCGAGGCCAAACACCTCAGCGCCCACATCACCGTGACCGACGAGAGCGAATACGCCGCCAGCTTTTGCGTGGTGGAAACGGCAGACCTGGCCCAACAGGCTGCGCACCGCCCCTCTTGAATTGCGCTCGCTGACCCCGAGCTTGAATGGAACACCCCTATGACCCTCCACGCCCCCCTGATCCTGGACATTGAAGGCCACCGCCTGAGCGACGTGGACCGCAGCCGCCTGGCGCACCCACTGGTGGGCGGCATGATCTTGTTTGGCCGCAACTGGCACAACCGCGCGCAACTTTCTGACTTGTGCGCCGACATCAAAAGCATTCGCCCCGACTTGCTGATCGCGGTGGACCACGAAGGTGGGCGCGTGCAGCGCTTTCGCTCCGACGGTTTCACCCACTTGCCACCCATGCGCGCCTTGGGCGAGCTGTGGGGGCAGGACGACAAAGGCCAGCCCGGCTCGGGCGTGCTCAAGGCCTGCGAAGCGGCGACATCTGCCGGTTTTGTGCTGGCCAGTGAATTGCGGGCTTGTGGTGTGGACTTCAGCTTCACGCCCGTGCTTGATCTGGACCACGGCGAGAGTGGCGTCATTGGCGACCGTGCCTTCGCCCGCGATCCGCGAATGGTCAGCCTGCTGGCCCGCAGCCTCATGCAAGGCCTGCTGCAAGCGGGCATGGGCAACTGCGGCAAGCATTTCCCAGGACACGGCGCCGTCAAGGCCGACTCGCATGTGGCCCTGCCGGTGGACAAACGCAGCCTCAAAGCCATCTTGGCCGACGACGCCCAGCCCTACCGTTGGCTGGGCAGTGTGCTCACCGCCGTCATGCCCGCCCACGTCATCTACAGCAAAGTGGACAGCCGCCCGGCGGGCTTTTCATCGCGCTGGCTGCAAGACATCTTGCGCGGCCAACTGGGCTTTCAAGGCGTGGTGTGCACCGACGACTTGTCGATGGCTGCGGCCCGCCAACTGGACGGCCGCACGCTCAGCTACACCGAGGCCATCCTCACTGCCTTGCAAGCCGGTTGCGACTTGGCCCTGCTGTGCAACCGTTCGGCACATGAAGGCGGCATCGAGCTGGACGAGGTGCTGGACGGCCTGGCCGAGGCGGCCGTCAAAGGCCATTGGACGCCCAGCGACATCAGCGAAGAGCGGCGTTTGCGCCTCTTGCCGACATCGCCCGCACGTCCTTGGGACGAGCTGGTGCGATCGGCCGATTACATGCAGGCGCTGGATCGCCTGCCCTGAACTGGAACCCCCAATGAACTGGATTGCACGCGTTTTCATGGGCCTTTTTGGCCTGGTTTTCTTGGCGGGTGTGTTGGCCGCTTTGGGCGTCTACATGGTCTTTGCCAGCGTGCGCTGGCTGCTGACCGGCCGCAAGCCGCAGGGGGTGTTGGTCTGGCAGTTGTTCCGCAACATGCGCAAGCAAGGACCTGTGGGCCGAGCTGCGTGGGGCAATGACGCTGCCGCAAACGCCGATGTGGTGGACGTGGATGTGCGCGAAGTGCAAGAAGTCCCAGAAGTGAAAGAGGATGCACCGCGTTTGCCGCCGCGCCAGCAGGGTTAAGTCAAGCGTCAGCCACGTTTGTGTTCGATGTGGGCATCGCGGCAGGGCAATTCAGCAGGTCATTCAGCAAGTTTTTGCAAGCCTGAAACACAGAAATTTTGAATTACTCAATCGATTGAGTAAATCAAGCTTGAATCCGCCGTAGAAGAAAGATCCAGGTCGATAAGTTTTCAAGCCGCTCAAAGAATGAGCCCAAGCCCAGAACCGCTCCCACCTGGCCTCTCTTTTTCAATCCGTGGTTTTTGTGTCCAACGATCACCGCAATCCAAGGCACCAGGACGCAGAGGCCTCATCCTCGGTCTATCCCCGACAGCTCAGCCCGCTGGGTTGGCTGTCGATCTTGTTCATGGTGCGGTTGGTTTCTTTTATTCCTGCACGTGCCGCAGGGCAGGGAACAAGATCACGTCGCGGATGCTGGGGCTGTCGGTCAGCAGCATCATCAGGCGGTCAATGCCGATGCCGCAGCCGCCGGCGGGGGGCATGCCGTACTCCAGGGCGCGCACAAAGTCGTGGTCGTAGTACATGGCTTCGTCGTCGCCATCGTCTTTGGCGGCCACTTGCGCATGAAAGCGGGCGGCTTGGTCTTCGGCGTCGTTCAACTCGCTGAAGCCGTTGCCAAACTCGCGCCCGGTGATGTAGAGCTCAAAGCGCTCGGTCACTTCGGGGCGGCTGTCGTTGGCGCGGGCCAGCGGGCTGATTTCGGTGGGGTGCTCCATGATGAAGGTCGGCTCCCAGAGCTTGTCTTCCACGGTTTCTTCAAAGTAATACACCTGCAAGCTGGCCAGGCTGCGCGTGGACAGCTTGTTTTTGGCCTCGCTCATGCCCAGCTTTTGCAGGGCGTTGATCAGCCACTCGGCGTTGTCCACGTTGTCACCGGCTTCGGTGTGCTTGACGATGGCTTCGCGGATGGTCATGCGGGCAAAGGGCTTGTTCAGGTCCACCGGCTTGCCGTTGTAGGTCAAGTCCAGCGTGCCAGCAGCGGTCATGGCGGCGTCGCGGATCAGGCTTTCGGTGAAGCCCATCAGGTCTTGGTAGTTCCAGTAGGCCGCGTAGAACTCCATCATGGTGAACTCGGGGTTGTGGCGCACCGAGATGCCTTCGTTGCGGAAGTTGCGGTTGATCTCAAACACGCGCTCAAAACCACCCACCAGCAAGCGCTTGAGGTACAGCTCGGGGGCGATGCGCAAGAACATTTCTTGGTCCAGCGCGTTGTGGTGCGTCACAAAGGGCTTGGCGTTGGCACCACCCGGAATGGGGTGCAGCATGGGCGTTTCGACTTCCAAAAAGCCGTGCTGGACCATGAACTCGCGGATGCCGCTGACAGCCTTGCTGCGGGCCGCAAAGCGCTTGCGGGCGGTTTCGTCGGTCATCAGGTCCACATAGCGCTGGCGGTATTTGACCTCTTGGTCGGCCACGCCGTGGAACTTGTCGGGCATGGGGCGCAGGCTCTTGGTGAGCATGCGGATGCCGGTGGCGTGGATGGACAGCTCGCCGGTGCGGGTTTTGAACAAATGGCCTTCTACGCCCACGATGTCGCCCAAGTCCCAGTGCTTGAACAGGGCGTACAGGTCTTCGCCCACGTCGTCGCGGGTCACATACACCTGGATGCGGCCGGTGGCGTCTTGCAGGGTGGCAAAGCTGGCTTTGCCCATGACGCGCTTGAGCATCATGCGGCCAGCGACTTTGGCGGTGGTTTTGGCCACGCCTTCGCCGTTCAAGGTCTCGGCGTCTTTGTCGCCGTGTGCTTGGTGCAGCTTGGCGGCGTGGTGCTCGGGCTTGAAGTCGTTGGGAAACGCGACGCCTTTGCCCTCGGCCTGGGCTTGGCGCATGGCTTTGAGCTTTTCACGGCGCTCGGCGATCAGCTGGTTTTCATCTTGGGGCGCGGCGGTGGCGGTGACTTCGGTCATGGGCTCAAAGCGTTAAAGCGACCGCCCGGCGGTGCCGGAGGGTCAGGGGTGGACGGGACAAGCGCGCAAAGCGCACAACCGGCTATTTTAAGAGCTTGCGGGGCCCTTGACCGGCACTTGAGCGGCCCATGCAGCCCCATGCAAGCCCTTGGCGGCCAAAGCCGACCGTCTGGTTATCATCGCGGCAGCTTGAAAGGTACAAGATGTTGTTTCAGATGTTCAGCCTGGTGCTCGATGCGGTGGTCAGCCTGTTGGCCGGTACTTGTTTGCTGCGGCTGTGGATGCAGCGCCAGCGCATTGGCTTCAACCAGCCCATGGGCCGCTTCGTGTTTGCCATGACCGATTGGTTGGTGATGCCCCTTCGCCGCGTCCTGCCTGGTTGGAGCCGCTGGGACCTGTCCAGCTTGCTCGCCGCTTGGCTGCTCAAGCTGGGGCAGTACCTGGTGTTGTGGCTGGTGCTGGGCCGCTTGGGCGGTCTGGGTTTGCTGCCGCTGGTGAGTCTGGTGGGTTTGGCGCAGTTGGCGGTGTCTTCGATCAGCGCCTTGGTGCTGGCGTATGCCTTGATGAGCTGGGTGCAGCCCGGCTCCCTGACGCAGGCCGTGGTCGAGCGTTTGTGCGAGCCTTGGCTGCGCTCAGTGCGCCGCGTGCTGCCCCTGGTCGGTGGCATTGATTTGTCGCCCCTGGCAGTGCTGTTGCTGCTGCAGCTGTTGGGCATGCTGCTGGCCAGTTTGCAGGGCAGCTGGATGGCGTGATGCCGCGCTGAACCCGGGGGTCCAGCGCCTGCCTCACTGGCGGGTGCAGGGCAGCTTGAGGCTGAATCGGGTGCCGACACCGATTTCTGAATGGCAGTCGATCGAGCCGTCCATGCGTGTCACGATGCTGCGCACCATGGCCAGGCCCAAGCCCGTGCCCTTGCCGACCTCTTTGGTCGTGAAGAAGGGCTCGAAAATGCGCGGCAGAATTTCGGGCGGAATGCCGCTGCCGTTGTCCACCACATCAACGCACACAAAGCCAGGTTCGGGGCAGTGGGTTTCGATGGTGATGCGGCCATCTCGGCGCTCGCCGATGGCGTGACTGCCGTTCACACACAGGTTCACCACCACTTGTTGCAAGGAGCCACTTTGCCCTTTGAGCATGACGGTGCCCGGGGTGCTGGCGTCCGGTTGCACCACGATTTCAATGCCCTTGAGGCTGGCTTGCAGCAAGGACTGTGTTTCGTGCAGCACCGGCTCCAATTCGAACAGGGTTTGGTTCTCTTCCAGTTCGTCTTCTTTGCGCTGCTCCCGGCCTAAGCCGTTGAGTTTGATCACGATGTCTCGTGCGCGGGTGGTGGCCTGCATGATGGCGCTCAGGTTTTTGGCGGCTTTGGACTCTTCGCCAATTTTCATTTCCACCAATTCGGCATGGTTCTGAATCACACCCAGCAAGTTGTTGAAGTCGTGCGCCACACCCGCAGCCAATTGGCCCAGCGCGTCCAGCTTTTGCGACTGCTCCATTTTTTGGACCATGCGCAGGTTTTCGGCTTCCTTGTCCTTGATCTCCCGCATGTCCTTGATGGTCAGCACTGCGCCCGTGAGCCGGTTGTAGGGGTCCAGCAGCGGCGACGCCGTCAGCAGCACCGGAATCAACACGCCCTCAGGGTGCAAGATCAGCCACTCGATGTTGTGGGCGGACTGGATGGCATGCGCGCACAGGGCGTCAAGTTCTGGAATCAGCCACACCACCATGTGCTGGTCAGAAATGGCACCGCCAGGAATCACCAGTGTGGGCAAACGCATGATGGGGGCTGTGCCCGCGCGCCAGGCGACGTCTACGATTTGCGGCCCGTCGGCGCCCATGTTCAGGGTTTTCCTCAGCGACTGCAGCTGTTCTGTGGTTTGCGGGGCCAGCGCCACCGTTTTGTCGCTGTTTTGCGGCGCCGGATGAATGCCCAGCAATTCGCAAGCGGTGGGCGTGGCCCATTCCAGCTGGCCTTCGTGGTTCAGGCACAACAAGGGCACGGGCAAGGCTTGCGCGGCTTCGGGTGAAGTCTGAATGTACTGAATCAAGCGCATCATCAGCTGTTGGAACTGGAAGGGCAGCCAGTGCGCAATGCCATTGCCATTTTGGGCGCCAGGGAACAGGTCGCTGATCAAGGAGTTGACCACGGCCGCCTTGTCCAAACCCAGCAATTCCAGGGCCATGGGGTTGGCACTGATCAGCATGCCTTCGCGGCTGACGCGCAGCACCCCGTCTTGCATGGCGTCCATGGTCATTTCCAACAATTGGTGTTGGGCGCGGATCTCTTTGCTTTTGTTGATCAAGCTGGACACGTCGTGCACGTTGATCACGGTTTGCTTGGGCATGCCCGATGGGTCGAGCAAGAAGGACGAGGTGATGCGCACCGGTGTATGTTCACCGTCTGCACGGCGCAGCTGCGTGACCATCACGTCTTCTTCCAACTGCATCAATTGCTGCAGCGTGTTGGAGTTGATGACGGCCCAAGGCAAGTCGTTGTCGGTTCGGAACAAGGTCAGCGTCATCGTCTGGCCTTCAAACTGGTGGTTGATCAGGCTGACCTCCACCGGAATTTCTTGCTGGTCTTTCTTGAGCAAAGGCAGCTGACGGCCCGCGCCAGGTCGGTGCAGGCTCTCGTCCTGCTGGGCCAAGGGCAAGATCTCGCTGTGTTTGCTGCGGTAGCGCGCAGGGATCAAATCGCCCACGCCCAAGTGGTGCAGTTCTTTGGCGCTGTAGCCGGTGATTTGCACGGCCCTGGCGTTGGCGTCCACAATGCGGCCTTCTGCGTTGACCAGCATGCAGCCGAGCAAGCTGCCAGAAATCAGTTCGCGGTAGGCGCCGGCGTCTTGCATGCCCAGTCGGGTCAGCATCTGTCCATACCCCTTGAGGATGGAGAGCAGACTGGTCTCGTCTTCTACAAACAAAACACTGCTGTGCTGTCCGATCAATTGCTCACGGGTGAAGCCGGTCAACTTCAGCAAGGCGGGATTGCAGTCTTCAATGCGGCCTTCGGGGTCGGCAATGACCAAGCCGCTGTGCATGGACGACAAGATGTCGTTGACATAGTCGATCTTGTCTTTGAGCGCAGATTGGCTGAATTGCAACTTCTCGTGGTTCATCTGCAATTGGTTGGTCAGGCGCTGGGCATCCATCAGGGACGCCATCAGCGTCTCTCGGTTCAGTGCTGACTCGATGGCCACCCCGATGGCCACCGAGCCGGGTGTCATCAGGTCTGCCATGTGGCTGGGCAATTGGTAGCGGGATTTGAGAATCAGGGTGCCGCGGATTTGGTTTTCAAACTGCAAGGGCACAATCACGTAATGCGGTGTGCTGTCTTGAGATGCGTTGAGCAATTCGGCCAGCAGCGCCTCAGGCATGTCCCGGTTGCGCAGCAACAATCCCGCAGGTGCGGCTTGTTGCAACTCTTTCAAACCATGGTTGAGTCGTGGCGGAAAGAGGCCGCCGTCACGGGCGTGGTGGCCATACAAGCGCAATGCCTTGCGCTGGATCATGGAGTCATCTTCCACGCCAAAGGCGTACAGGTACAAAGCGGCCGTTTGCAACTCCAAGTAAATGCTCAGGTTTTCGCAGATCTTCCGTGACAAATCATGGATGGCGTATTCGTTGCGCACCGTGTCGTTGATCAAAGCCAGACCCTTGTCCAACCAGAGGCGGTGTTGGTTCAAGTTTTGGTTGGCACGCAGGTTTTCCAGCATGACGGCAATGTTGGCTGCCATGCTCAGGTGGTCATTGGGTTGCACGCTCAAGGGGGGGTTGAGGTTGCCGTTGACGATTTCGCGGGTGACTTCCACCAAGCGGAAGGGTTCGGCCCCCACCAGTTGGCGCAAATGGCGCGCGATGCCCAAAATACTGAACACACCCAGCCCCAGCAAAGCCAGGTTGATGAAGCCCAAAATCCAGCCTTTGACACTGGGGGGGGGGGCGGTCGAAGTTTGGCTGAGTTCGTGGAAGAACAAATGGGTTTGCGACAGCAGGGGCTCACCCCATTGTTTGTGGGTGTTTTGCAAGACCTGCTGTTGCGAAGTCGACAGCGTTCTGGATTGCGCCAGTTGCTGCATGAGCGGCTCCATGGCTTGGTGCCATTGCGCCAAAGACTCGGTGAAGTTGCGCTGCGTGGCCGAAGACACCGGATCCTCGGCCGGTGTGCCTTGCGTGATGCGCTGACCCAGGCTGCGGGCATAAAGCCATTCTTGCTGCCATTTGTCGGGTCGCTGCTGCGCTGTGGGGTCGTTCAGATCGTGGCGAATGCCCGACAACAGAACTTGAAGGTTGAACAGTGCCTCGAGTTTTTCGGCCCGTTGCTGTTGTACTTTTGCAGCGGAGCTGCCGCTTTCTTCGTAATGAAAGTAGGCTGAAATGAATAAATTCAGGCCGGCCAGTGCGATGCAAAGGCTCAAAATTTTGAGCCAAGTTCTCATCGGTAACAAAGGAAGGTTCATCATGGGCAGTCATTCAAGTGCCAAAAGGCACGGTGAAAGGGGTGTTTCACCCACTCAGGCCAAATTTCCAAGCCTGGCGAGTGTCATTTTTGTCATTGGCATCATTATTTATCAAAAAATTTGATATAACCTAACATATTAGGAGAAATTAAGAATGACAACAATTTTGTTGGTTGACGATGAAGATTTGTTGCGCGAAGGGGTGCGCGAGATTTTGGAGATGTCTGACTACACCGTGATCGAAGCGCGCGATGGCGAGGAAGGGCTCTCGCTTTTTGCCATCAACAATGTGGATTTGGTGATCTCCGACATCGTGATGCCGAACATGGATGGCGTTGATTTCGTCAGCCGTTTGCGTGAATCGTTCCCCGATATTCCAATTTTGACCATTTCGGGCGGCAGTCGCGTGGTCAGTGCGCGTTTTGGCTTGGATTCGGCCTTGTTGTCGGGCGCCAACGCCAGCCTGACCAAGCCTTTCAACGCCAAGCAGTTGATCGAAAAAGTGCAGCAATTGCTGGCAGGCGCTTGATGCGTGCTCCATTGAGGTCAGTGCGTTTATGACAAGCAGTGCATTCACCGGCTTTGCGCCGTCTGAGCCAACCGCAGAGCTCGAAGCGGCCGGTGCTGATCGCCCCGGGTTTGAGAGCGCTCGGGTTTTGCTCGTGGATGACAGCCGCTTGATCCGCATGGGCTTGAGAAGGTCCTTGGAATCGATTGGCTTGCAGCACATTGTGGAAGCCAACCACGGGCGTGAAGCCATCGAAATGCTGGTTCGTGAGCCCTTTGACCTGATGCTGCTCGATATGGAAATGCCTGAAATGAACGGCATGGAAGTGCTGCAGGTTTTGCGGGACTCGCCCCACCATCCTTGGCCGCCCGTGATTGTGATCTCTGGCGGTACAGGCATCGACGACGCCGTGCGATGCATTGAGTTGGGTGCAGAAGACTATTTGCCCAAGCCATTCAACCCCGTGCTTTTGAAAGCGCGTGTCAAAACATCGGTGGACAAAAAGCAGTTGCGCGACCAAGAAGCGTTGCGCATGCGCCAACTCAAGCGCCAGCATGAAGCCTTGAGTCAAGAGCAGGCCAAGACAGAGCAGTTGTTGCTGAACATTTTGCCGCGCAAGATCGCACAACGGCTCAAAGCGGGCGAGGAGCATATTGCCGACGCATGCCCGAATGTGTCGGTTTTGTTTGCCGACATGGTGGGTTTCACCAAAATGTCTCGCACCATGAGCGCGAGCCAATTGGTGGAGGTGCTGGGAGATTTGTTCTCACGCTTTGACCTGATCACCGAAAAGCACGGCCTGGAAAAAATCAAGACCATCGGTGACTGCTACATGCTGGCCGGTGGTGTGCCAGAGCCGCGCGATGACCATGCGCAAGCCGTGGTAGATGCGGCCATGGACATGTGCAAGGCCTTGGAGGAGTTGCACGAACGCACCGGCGGCGCTTTGCAAATGCGCATCGGCGTGCACAGTGGACCGATCGTGGCCGGGGTCATTGGTATCCGCAAGTTCACTTACGACCTCTGGGGCGACACGGTCAACGTGGCCAGTCGCATGGAGTCCACCGGCATGCCGGGCAAGATCCATGTCTCGATGTCCACGGCGGCCTTGATCGATGCTGAATTTGAGTTGGAAGCGCGTGGCCCCATTGAGGTGAAAAGCCTGGGCTCGGTCGAAACCTTCTTTGTGGGGCGGCGCAAGTGATGTACGGCGGCTTGACTTTGGGTCGGTCTGGCAACACCACACGGTGTGTGCTGGGCCACGGCCAAACAAAGGAGAGCCGCTGATGGCGCGTCAAACCATTGTCCCTACCGGCAACGAACTTGTGATGCGCGACGACGACTTCATTGTCTCCAAGACAGATTTGAAGGGCCGTATCACTTACGCCAACAAAGTCTTCATCGAGTACTCGGGTTTTGATGAACATGAATTTGTGGGCAAGCAGCACAACGTGATTCGCCACCCGGACATGCCCCGAGGCGTTTTCAAGTTGCTTTGGAGTCACATCGAATCCAAAAAAGAAATTTTTGCTTACGTCAAAAATATTTGCAAAGACGGCAGTTACTACTGGGTGCTGGCCAATGTCACGCCTTCGCTGGACGATGGCGGTCAGGTGGTGGGGTACTACTCTGTGCGGCGTAAGCCCAATCCCAGAGCCGTTCGGGTGGTCAACGAGTTGTACAAGCGCATGGTTCAAGAAGAGCACAAGGCAGGCGCCCGAGATGCGGTGGAGGCTTCGATTCGCTACCTCAATGGCATCTTGGCCGAGAAAGGCATGGGTTATGAGCAATTCATCCTTGAACTTCAAGCGTCTTGATGCGGCCATGGCCACTGGCTTGAACCGGCCCACTGGGCTGGGTTCGCGCGGATGGCGCGCTTGGCTGGCCTGGGGACTGGAAAAAAAGGTTCGGCCTCTGAATCACAGGCTCGGCAGCATGGGTCTTGACTCCAAGGAGTTGACCCTCGGTAAGGTCATGTTTCCGGGGGCGGTTTTGGCCACCCTTGGATTGACCGAGAAATTCAAAATTTGACCCCCTATTGCGGAACTGAGCATGGAACTAGTTTTATTTGAAATCGGCCAAAGCCGGTTCGCGCTGAAGGCCTCTTCGGTGAGCAAAGTGCTGGATGCTTTGTTGGTCACGCCCTTGCCCTATGCGCCGCAAGACGTCGAGGGCTTGGTGAACGTCGCCGGCG
>JAHECM010000039.1 GCA_024641725.1 Limnohabitans sp.
GCCGACCCATGAGTTGCTGCGCCCCCAAGTGGAAGCGGCCATCGCTCAGTCGGGCATGCAAGGCGCTGTTCATTTGGTCATGGGCCGCTCGCACACCGTGCAAGCTGCGTGCGACGTGGCGCTGGTGGCCAGCGGTACCGCCACCTTGGAAACCGCCCTGCACAAACGACCCATGGTGATTGCCTACCGCATGCAGTGGTTGTCCTGGCGCATTGCCAACGGCAAGCGCTTGCTGCCTTGGGTTGGCCTGCCCAATATTTTGTGCAACAACAGCCTGGTGCCCGAATTTTTACAAGAGCAGGTGCAACCGAAGGCCTTGGCCCAAGCCACGCTGCGGTGGCTCGATGATCCAGCGGGCGTGGCCCGGCTCCAGCAGCGGTTCACCGATTTGCACCTCCAATTGCGTCAAGACATGCCGACACTGGCAACCCATGCGATCCAAAAAGTCCTTGCCGCTTGAGGGGCTCAAACCATCAAGACAACTGCAAAAAAGTTTGCAGTGGGATGGGGTCGGTTTGGTCGCCGGGGTGGACGAGGCCGGGCGCGGCCCTCTGGCGGGGCCGGTGGTCGCTGCCGCCGTCATTTTGGACGAGCTGCAACCCATTGCCGGTTTGAACGACTCCAAAAAACTCACGGCCCGTCGGCGCGAAAAGCTGTTTGACGAGATCCGTGCAAGGGCGCTGTGTTTCTCGATCGCTGAAGCCACCCTCCAAGAGATCGACGACCTCAACATCTTGCAAGCAACGCTGCTGGCCATGAAGCGTGCCGTCGAAGGACTGCGGCTCAAACCCGCCAAGGTGCTGGTGGACGGCAACCGCCTGCCCGTGCTGGATGTGGTGGCCGAAGCCATCGTGCAAGGCGACGCGCTGGTGCCCGCCATTTCTGCGGCATCCATTTTGGCCAAAGTCCACCGCGACCGCTTGTGCGATGAATGGCATCAGCGCTTGCCGGCGTATGGGTTTGACCAGCACAAGGGCTATGGCACCGCCCAACACTTGATGGCTCTGCAGGCCCACGGGCCCTCTGAATGGCACCGGATGAGCTTTGCCCCCGTGGCCCGGAGCGTGCGATGAACCTCATCACATCCCGCGACAACCCTTTGCTCAAGGCCATCCGCCGCTTGGCTCAAGACCCCTCTGCGTACCGCAAACAGGGCCAGTTTTGGCTGGAGGGCGATCACCTGTGCCGGGCGGCACTGGTGCGAGGTCTTCAGCCCACACATGTCCTGATGGCCGAGTCATTTTGGGCCGAGCAGGGTGGCGATTGGACGCAGGCCGGCGCACAAATGTGTGTGGTGCCCGATGCCTTGTTTGCCACCCTCAGCGCGCTGGAGTCGCCGGCCCGCATGGGCTTTGTGGTGGCCAGTGCCGCGCAAGCTGCCGTGATGCCAGATGCACCCACGGTGGTGCTGGACCGCTTGCAGGACGCGGGCAATGTGGGGGCCATCTTGCGATGCGCCTCCGCCTTTGGCTACCGCCAAGTGCTGGCTCTGCAAGGCACGGCTGCGCTGTGGTCGCACAAAGTTTTGCGTGCCGGTATGGGCGCGCATTTTGGCTTGCACTTGGTCGAGAACCTGTCTGAAACCGACTTGGATCAGCTCAAAATACCGCTGCTGGTGACGTGCGTACACGAAGGGCCTTACTTGCACGAGCTGCTGTCGCGTCGTGAGTTGCCCAACCGTTGCGCCTGGGTCATGGGCCACGAAGGGCAGGGTGTGCGCGAGAGTTTGATGCACAAAGCCACCCTCAAAGTCCGGATTGCCCAGCCTGGGGGCGAAGAATCTTTGAATGTGGCCACAGCCGCCGCGATTTGCCTGCACGCCAGTGCCACGGCCGGACTCTGAATCGGGCCTTTTTTGCAGTTGATTGTTCGGGTTTGCCCGTGTTCTGGACGGGCTGTAAGGCTATAATAAGAGGCTTTCCCGCATCAACCCAGTACGTCCCAGTCCATCCAGACCCTTTTCCTCACAAAAGCAGCAAAACAGAGCTTGGCTCTGGTGCGCGCTGAGGCGTACCCGAACTATTCCGGAGAACCCAGTGCTTTTGTCTCTTCAGGGAAAATTCCCGTCCGCCATCTTGGCGCTTGCAGACGGCACGGTCTTTATCGGCAATTCCATTGGGGCCCCCGGCTCCACGGTCGGCGAAGTGGTGTTCAACACCTCCATCGTCGGCTATCAGGAAATCCTCACTGACCCCAGCTACTGCCAGCAAATCGTTACCCTGACGTATCCGCACATTGGCAACTATGGTGTCAACCCTGAGGACGTCGAAGCCGACAAAGTCCACGCCGCTGGCTTGATCATCAAAGACCTGCCGCTGGTGGCGTCCAACTTCCGATCCACGCAATCGCTGTCCGACTACCTGCAAGCCAGCGGGACCGTGTCGATTGCCAACATCGACACCCGCCAGCTGACCCGCTTGCTGCGCACCCAAGGCGCTCAAAACGGCGCCATCGTGGCACTGGCGCAGGGGGAGCCGGTCACGCAAGCCCTGATCGATCAAGCGATTGCTGCCGCCCAAGGCGCACCGTCCATGGCCGGTTTGGATTTGGCCCAAAAAGTCACTGTGCCCCAAGGTTATGACTGGACGCAAACCGAATGGAAACTGGGCGCGGGCTACGGCAGCCAAACCGCGCCCCAATTCCATGTGGTCGCTTATGATTTTGGCGTCAAGAAAAACATCCTGCGCATGCTCGCCGAGCGTGGTTGTAAGGTCACTGTGGTGCCCGCCAAGACGCCTGCGGCCGACGTGCTCAAGCACCAGCCTGACGGCATCTTTTTGTCCAACGGCCCTGGCGACCCGCAGCCTTGCGACTACGCGATTGCCGCAGCCGCTGAATTGATCGAGACCGGCATCCCCACTTTCGGCATTTGCCTGGGGCATCAAATCATGGCGTTGGCTTCTGGTGCTAAGACCTTCAAGATGAAGTTCGGTCACCACGGTGCCAACCACCCGGTCAAGGACCTGGACAGCGGCCGGGTGTCGATCACCAGTCAGAACCACGGTTTTGCTGTGGACGAAAAGTCGCTGCCTGCCAACTTGCGCGCCACGCACGTGTCGCTGTTTGACGGCACGCTGCAGGGCCTGACCCGCACCGACAAGCCCGCGTTTTGCTTTCAGGGCCACCCCGAAGCCTCGCCCGGCCCCCACGACATTGCGTACCTGTTTGACCGCTTCACGGCATTGATGGCCACGGCCCAGGAGAACAAATAATGCCAAAGCGCACCGACCTCAAAAGCATCCTCATCATCGGCGCTGGCCCCATCATCATTGGCCAAGCCTGCGAGTTCGACTATTCGGGTGTGCAAGCCTGCAAGGCCTTGCGCGAAGAGGGTTACAAAGTCATTCTGATCAACAGCAACCCTGCCACGATCATGACGGACCCTGCTACCGCAGACGTCACCTACATCGAGCCCATCACTTGGCAAACGGTCGAGAAGATCATTGCCAAAGAGCGCCCCGACGCCATCTTGCCCACCATGGGCGGACAGACTGCGCTCAATTGCGCGCTGGACCTGTGGCACAACGGCGTGCTCGACAAGTACAAAGTTGAGCTGATCGGTGCCACACCCGAAGCCATCGACAAGGCCGAAGACCGCTTGAAGTTCAAAGACGCCATGACCAAAATTGGTCTGGGTTCGGCGCGCTCAGGCATTGCCCACAGCATGGACGAAGCCTGGGGCGTGCAAAAGCAAATGGGCTTCCCAACGGTGATCCGCCCCAGCTTCACGCTGGGCGGCACGGGTGGCGGCATCGCTTACAACCCCGAAGAATTTGAAACCATCTGCAAGCGCGGCCTGGAAGCCTCGCCCACCAACGAGCTCTTGATTGAAGAATCCCTGCTCGGCTGGAAAGAATACGAGATGGAAGTGGTGCGCGACAAAGCGGACAACTGCATCATCATCTGCTCGATCGAAAATCTGGACCCCATGGGTGTGCACACCGGTGACTCGATCACCGTGGCGCCCGCTCAGACGCTGACCGACAAGGAATACCAGATCATGCGCAACGCCTCTTTGGCGGTGCTCCGTGAGATCGGCGTGGACACGGGCGGCTCCAACGTCCAGTTTTCGATCAATCCCCAAGACGGCCGCATGGTCGTGATCGAGATGAACCCGCGTGTCTCGCGTTCTTCGGCGCTGGCCTCCAAAGCCACGGGCTTCCCGATCGCCAAAGTCGCCGCCAAGCTGGCGGTGGGCTACACGCTCGACGAGCTGCGCAACGAAATCACCGGTGGCGCGACGCCGGCCTCGTTTGAGCCCTCGATCGACTATGTGGTCACCAAAATCCCACGTTTCGCGTTCGAAAAATTCCCTGCAGCCGACAGCCGCTTAACCACCCAAATGAAATCGGTGGGCGAGGTGATGGCGATGGGTCGCACTTTCCAAGAGTCCTTCCAAAAAGCCCTTCGGGGATTGGAAGTGGGCGTGGACGGGATGAACGAAAAAACCCAAGACCGCGAAGTGCTTGAAAAAGAGTTGGGCGAGCCCGGCCCCGAGCGCATCTGGTACGTGGGTGACGCGTTTGCCATGGGCCTGAGCGTGGACGAGGTGTTTGAGCTCACCAAGATCGACCGCTGGTTCCTGGTGCAGATCGAAGAAATCGTCAAGATTGAGCTTGAACTGGAAACCAGCACACTCGACGCCATCACAGCCGACGAATTGCGTTTGCTCAAGAAAAAAGGCTTCTCTGACCGCCGTTTGGCCAAGTTGCTCAAGTGCCACGAAAACGACGTCCGCGCCCGCCGTGTGGCACTGAACGTGCGCCCTGTGTACAAGCGCGTGGACACCTGTGCAGCCGAATTCTCGACCGACACGGCCTACATGTATTCGTGCTACGAAGGCCATGGCGACGGCGAGTGCGAAGCCGAGCCAACCAACAACAAAAAAATCATGGTGCTCGGCGGCGGTCCTAACCGCATCGGCCAAGGCATCGAGTTTGACTATTGCTGCGTGCACGCCGCGCTCGCCATGCGCGAAGACGGCTATGAAACCATCATGGTCAACTGCAACCCCGAGACCGTGTCGACCGACTACGACACCTCGGACCGCTTGTACTTTGAGCCATTGACGCTCGAAGACGTACTCGAGATCGTGGACAAAGAAAAGCCCACCGGCGTGATCGTGCAATACGGTGGCCAGACCCCGTTGAAATTGGCACTCGGCCTGGAAGCTGCTGGCGTGCCCATCATCGGCACCAGCCCCGACATGATCGACGCGGCTGAAGACCGCGAGCGTTTCCAAAAACTGCTGCAAGAACTGGGCTTGCGCCAGCCGCCCAACGCCACCGCACGCACCGAGCCCGAGGCTCTGGAAAAAGCGGCTGCTTTGGGCTACCCCTTGGTCGTGCGTCCCAGCTATGTGTTGGGTGGTCGAGCCATGGAAATCGTGCACGAGCAACGCGACCTCGAGCGCTACATGCGCGAGGCCGTCAAGGTGTCGCACGACTCGCCCGTGTTGCTGGACCGTTTCTTGAACGACGCCATCGAGTGTGACGTGGATTGCCTGCGTGATCCTGAAGGCAAGACCTTCATTGGTGGCGTGATGGAACACATCGAACAAGCCGGCGTGCACAGCGGTGACTCGGCTTGCTCATTGCCACCGTACTCTTTGTCAGCCGACACCGTGAACGAACTCAAGCGTCAATCGGCGGCCATGGCCGGTGCATTGAACGTGGTGGGCTTGATGAACGTGCAGTTTGCCATTCAGCATGTGGACGGCAAAGACGTCATCTACGTGCTCGAAGTCAACCCACGCGCTTCACGCACGGTACCTTATGTCTCCAAAGCCACCGGCATTCAGTTGGCCAAAGTGGCAGCGCGTTGCATGGCGGGCCAAACCTTGGCGTCGCAAGGCATCACCCAAGAGGTGACACCGCCTTACTTCAGCGTGAAGGAAGCGGTGTTCCCATTCGTCAAGTTCCCGGGTGTCGATACGATTCTCGGCCCAGAGATGAAGTCCACAGGCGAAGTCATGGGGGTTGGCAAGACCTTCGGTGAAGCCTTTGTGAAGAGCCAGCTGGGTGCAGGCACCAAACTGCCGCGAGCCACCCAAGCCGATGGCACGCCTTCGGGCAAGGTGTTCATTTCGGTCAAGAACAGTGACAAGGCCCGCGCCATTGAAGTGGCGCGCCAGTTGGTGGCCCAAGGTTTTGCCCTGATCGCCACCAAAGGTACCGCTGCCGCTGTGCAGGCTGCCGGAGTGGCCTGCGCCACCGTGAACAAGGTGACCGAGGGCCGCCCACACATCGTGGACATGATCAAAAACAACGAAGTGGTGCTGGTCATCAACACTGTTGAGGAGCGCCGCAACGCGATCGCTGATTCACGCCACATTCGCACTTCGGCCTTGCTCAACCGCGTGACTACCTTCACCACCATCGCGGGTGCAGAGGCGGCGGTCGAGGGCATGAAGTACATGGACCATTTGGACGTGATTTCTGTGCAAGAAATGCACGCCCAGTTGCAGGCTTGACAACCGCCTGAAGCACATCTATCAAACCCACAGTCTTGGCATAATGCGGGCTGTTTCAACCGCCGAGCGACACCACTCGGCGGTTTGTTTTTGGAGACCCACACATGTCCACCATCCCGATCACCAAGCGCGGTTCTGAAAAACTCAAAGAGGAGTTGCACCGCCTCAAAACCATTGACCGCCCCTCAGTGATCCAGGCCATTGCCGAAGCGCGTGCCCAGGGTGACCTGAGTGAAAACGCCGAATACGAAGCCGCCAAAGACCGCCAGGGCTTCATTGAAGGCCGTATTCAAGAGGTTGAAGGCAAGCTGTCTGCGGCTCAAATCATCGACCCCACTGCGGTTGATGCTGGCGGCCGTGTGGTGTTTGGTGCCACCGTTGAACTGGAAGACGAAGACTCCGGCGACCAGGTCAAATACCAAATCGTCGGCGAGGACGAGGCCGATTTGAAATTGGGCTTGATCAACATCAGCAGCCCAATTGCCCGCGCCTTGATTGGCAAGGAAGAGGGCGATGTGGCTGTGGTCATGGCCCCGGGGGGCGAACGCCGCTACGAAATCGTGGCCGTGTCCTACGTTTGACGCAGCAGGATGAAAAAAGCTCACCGAAGTGAGCTTGAAGAGGCATCGTTCGCTGGGCTCGTCATTCGTGCCAGTGTTCAGCCACCCAGGTGGCCGGCTGAATGAATCGGAAGCGGCGGTTGCGGCGTCCGGCCAGGGCATCGGGCGGGTTGCATTCACCGTGGAAGATGACCACGCGTGCATCGTGTGGAATGAATGGCGGTTGCCAAAAATTGGTCGGCCACGACGGAATGCAGTTGTACTTGAAGCTCGGGCACCAAGCTTTTGGCCAGTAAGCCAGCAAGCCCTGGCGGTTCATGTAGTCCGACAGGTAAGACTGCTCGTTGCGGTGCTTTTGCCGGATGGTTTCAAAATTGTCGCGGAAATGGCTCAGCACTTGCGGGTGTGCGCCCAGCTCAAAGCGGTACACCGATGAGTTGCCGGTGATGCGACCCGGATTCCAGAATCGGTCGTAGTCCTTGATGATGAGGAAGCGACCTGCTAGCTCGAAAAACCCGTCCATGCTGCCAACGATGACCACATCGACATCCAGAAACAGCGCCACACCCCGCAGACCGTGGAGGTCCGCAGAAAACGTCACCAACTTGGTCCAGCCACGCTCTGGACTGCCGGGGGGGAGGTTCAAGGTGGGGATGGGCAAGCAGCGCACTTCGGGCGTGATGCCTTGGCTGTCGTCGGTCAAGCACACCATCTCGAAGTCCAGACTCAGGTGGCGCTTGACCATGGCGTACAGTCGGTTGACATACTCCGGCCCGTATTTGGTGCCCCATTTCATGCAGATCACATAGCGTTGATCTGCGTTCGGAGGGGGGGCTGTGGCGGATGTGTGCATCAGAGCTTCAGTCTGCTTGGCGTTTCTTGATGGATTTTTGCTTGGGCTTGGCTCGTTTGATCTGGCCGCCAGGCGTCAGGCGCTGGTTGCCCAAGACGCGCAAGGTTTTGACTTCTGGCCGCTGACCCCCGCGTGAACTGTATTTGAGGACTTTGAAGTCCCGGGGGCCAGGCATGCGGTCTTCGTCGACGGTTTTGGCTTTTTCGGGTTGGGGCCGCCACAGCACCAGCAGCTTGCCAATGTGCTGGATCTGCGCCGCACTGAGTTCCTCGGCCAGTTGCGTGTACATGGCTTCTCGGGCGGTGCGGTCGTCTCCAAGAACCCTGATTTTGATCAAGCCGTGGGCGTTGAGGGCCGCATCGGTTTCCTTGATGACGGCGGCTGTGAGGCCGTCGTTGCCGATCATGACCACGGGGTCCAGGTGGTGGGCTTCGGCGCGGTGAACCTTGCGTTCGCCAGTAGTGAGTTGTATTTGTGACATGTGGGTATTATCCCCGCTTGAATGGAAAATAATGAAAGTCAAAACTAAAAGCAAAAAGGTCAACAAGGCGTGGTTGAACGACCACGTCAATGACACCTACGTGAAGCTGGCCCACAAAGAGGGTTTTCGGGCCCGCGCGGCCTACAAACTCAAAGAAATCGACGAAGTGCTGGGCTTGATTCGCCCGGGTGCTTTGGTGGTGGATCTGGGCTCTGCCCCCGGCGCTTGGAGCCAGTACCTGCGCCGTCGCCTGTCGCCCGACGGTGCCGCCGTGGGGGCATTGAACGGCACCATTGTGGCGCTGGACTTGCTGCCTATGGAGCCTGTGGAGGGGGTGCAGTTCATCCAAGGTGATTTTCGGGAGGCCGAGGTGTTGGCTCAATTGGAGGCCGCGATGGCCGATCGGCAGGCCGACGTGGTTGTCTCCGACATGGCCCCCAACCTGTCGGGGATCGATTCGGTCGACGCTGCTCGCATCGGCCATTTGATCGAGTTGGCGGTGGATTTTTCACAAAACCACATGAAGCCTTCTGGGGCGCTGGTGGTCAAGGTCTTTCATGGCAGTGGCTACAGTCAACTGGTCAAACTGTTCAAAGAGACCTTCAAAGTGGTCAAACCGATCAAACCGAAAGCTTCGCGAGACCGTTCCTCCGAGACATTTTTGGTGGGGATTGGGCTGAAGTGAACCGCTGCCCCGACCTAATTCCTCTGAACTTCAGGGCCAAAAGCGGGCTGCGCGCCGATTCGACCGCAGTCCCGGGCCTAAAATAGAGGCAATCAATGATTTTCTCGACTGGAGTTGCGCTTGAATAACCCCTGGTTTTCCAAAATGGCCGTTTGGGTGGTGATTGCCATGGTGCTGTTCACTGTGTTCAAACAGTTTGACAACCGTGGCACACCAGGTTCTGGGTACATGGGCTACTCGGACTTCCTGGAGGAGGTGCGTGGCAACCGCATCAAAACCGCCACCATCCAAGAGGGGCAGGGTGGCACCGAAATCGTGGCTACGACCACCGACGATCGCCGCATCAAGACCACAGCCACCTATCTGGACCGCGGTTTGGTGGGTGACCTCATCAGCAACGGTGTGAAGTTTGACGTCAAGCCTCGCGAAGAGGGTTCCTTGCTCATGACCTTGCTCGTCAGCTGGGGGCCCATGCTGCTGCTGATTGGTGTGTGGGTGTACTTCATGCGCCAGATGCAGGGCGGGGGCAAAGGCGGGGCGTTCAGTTTTGGCAAGTCCAAAGCCCGCATGCTGGACGAAAACACCAATCCGGTGACTTTTGCCGACGTGGCCGGTTGTGACGAGGCCAAAGAAGAGGTCAAGGAGGTCGTGGACTTCCTCAAAGACCCGCAAAAATTCCAAAAGCTCGGTGGCCGTATTCCCCGGGGCTTGCTGTTGGTCGGGCCTCCGGGCACCGGCAAGACCTTGTTGGCCAAGAGCATCTCTGGTGAAGCCAAGGTTCCATTTTTCAGCATCTCGGGCTCGGACTTTGTCGAAATGTTCGTGGGCGTGGGCGCTGCCCGAGTGCGCGACATGTTTGAGAACGCCAAGAAAAACGCACCGTGCATCATCTTCATTGACGAAATCGACGCCGTGGGCCGCCAGCGTGGCGCAGGCTTGGGCGGTGGCAATGACGAGCGCGAACAAACGCTGAACCAAATGCTGGTTGAGATGGATGGTTTCGAGACCAATTTGGGCGTGATCGTTGTCGCGGCCACCAACCGCCCTGACATTTTGGACGCCGCCTTGCTGCGCCCTGGCCGCTTTGACCGCCAGGTCTATGTCACCTTGCCAGACATCCGTGGGCGCGAGCAAATTTTGAGCGTTCACATGCGCAAGATCCCGATTGGACAAGACGTCAAAGCCGAAATCATTGCCCGAGGCACGCCTGGCATGAGTGGTGCGGATTTGGCCAACTTGTGCAACGAAGCCGCCTTGATGGCGGCACGCCGCAATGCCCGAGTGGTTGAAATGCAGGATTTTGAGAAAGCCAAAGACAAGATTCTCATGGGCCCCGAGCGCAAGAGCATGGTCATGCCCGAGGAAGAGCGTCGCAACACGGCCTACCATGAAGCCGGCCACGCCCTGATTGGCAAACTGCTGCCCAAGTGCGATCCGGTGCACAAGGTCACCATCATTCCCCGTGGCCGTGCCTTGGGTGTGACCATGAGCCTGCCCGAAAAAGACCGCTACAGCTACGACAGCGAGTTCATGCTCAACCAAATCAGCATGCTGTTTGGAGGGCGCATTGCCGAAGAAGTGTTCATGAAGCAGATGACCACGGGTGCCTCGAACGACTTCGAGCGCGCCACCTCCATTGCCCGGGACATGGTCATGCGCTACGGCATGACCCAGGCGCTGGGCCCCATGGTGTACTCCGAAAACGAAGGTGAAGTCTTCCTGGGTCGTTCCGTCACGAAAACGACCAACATGAGCGAGCAGACCATGCAGAAGGTCGACAGCGAAGTGCGACGCATCATTGACGAGCAGTATGGCCTGGCACGTCGTCTTATTGAAGAGCACAGCGACAAGATGCACGCCATGGCCAAGGCCTTGCTGGACTGGGAAACCATCGATGTTGAGCAGCTGGACGACATCATGGCCGGGCGTGAGCCGCGCCCACCCAAGGACTGGACGCCTCGCACGCCTTCGGGTGGTGGCAGCGATGGCGGTACGCCGGCTGTGCAAGCTGACCCCGCACCGACCGCGGCCTGAGCCAGGTGCTTTCTTGCTGAACGGGGCTTATGGCCCCGTTTTTCATTGGAGAACTTGTCATGCATTGGCAAACCAGCCGTTTCAACATCGATTTGACCCAGCCCCGCGTGATGGGCATCGTCAACCTCACTCCGGACTCCTTTTCGGATGGCGGACGTCACGCCGACCTCGCGCAAGCGCTGCGTCACGCCGAGCGGTTGCTGGTCGAAGGCGCTGATATCTTGGATGTGGGGGGGGAGTCCACCCGACCCGGGGCACCTCCGGTCAGCGAAACCGAGGAATTGGCCCGCGTGCTGCCATTTTTGCGCGAGGCGGTGCGTTGGCAGGTTCCCATTTCGCTGGACTCTTACAAGCCAGCCGTCATGCAGCAAGCCTTGGACTTGGGCGTGGACATCGTCAACGACGTTTGGGCATTGCGCCAAACCGGCGCGTTGCAGGTGGTGTCTGCACATCCGGCTTGTGGGGTGTGTTTGATGCACATGCACCGGGAGCCGCAAAGCATGCAGGCGCAACCCCTGCAAGGTGATGTGGTGTCGCAAGTCGTGGCATTTTTGCAAGAGCGTGTGCGCGCGCTCTCGACCTTGGGGGTAGCCCCCAACCGCATCGTGCTCGATCCGGGGATCGGCTTTGGCAAAACAGTGGCCCAGAACTTCGCCTTGCTGGCGCACCAGGCTGACTTGCTGGCGATCGGTGCGGCCGTGTTGGCCGGTTGGTCCAGAAAGTCTTCGCTGGGCGCGGTGCTCGCGCTGGACGGCCAAGCCCCCGAACCTGCTGCGCGAGTTCACGCCAGTGTGGCGGCCGCTTTGCTGGCGGTTGATCGAGGGGCCCGCGTGGTGCGCGTGCATGACGTGCAAGCCACTGTGCAGGCGCTGAAAGTTTGGCAGGCCATGCGTGCGCAGGTTTGAGGCTTCACTTGATGCAAGATCAACCCAAAAGGCCCAGACCAAGACTGGCCAGCACAAGACCAAACCACTGGGCACGTTTGGCTAAAATCATTCAATTCTTGTAAGGGATTTTCAGATGGCGCGTCAGTATTTTGGAACCGATGGCATTCGAGGCACGGTGGGGCAAAGCCCGATCACGCCGGACTTTGTGATGC
>JAHECM010000045.1 GCA_024641725.1 Limnohabitans sp.
AAAAACTCGCCCGGGTATCCAAAATCATGGAGCAACTCGTCCACGCCTGGGACGTGTTGGCCACCATGACCCCGCCCGAGTACAGCGCGATCCGGCCCTATCTGGCGCAGTCCAGCGGGTTCCAGAGCTGGCAATACCGGTGCATTGAGTTTGCAATGGGCAACAAGAATGCTGCCATGCTGCAACCCCATGCCCACCGCCCCGACCTCTCAGCCAAGGTGCAAGCGGCATACGAAGCGCCCTCTTTGTACGACGAGTGCCTGCGCTTGCTGGCCCGGCGCGGCTTGCCTGTGCCCACCAGCCACACCGAGCGCGACTGGCGTCAGCCCTACCCCGCCTGCGAAGCGGTCGAGAACGCCTGGCTCACGGTCTACCGCCAGCCACAACAGCACTGGGACCTCTACCAATTGGGTGAAGAGTTGACCGACTTGGAAGACGCTTTTCGCTTGTGGCGCTTTCGCCATGTGACCACCGTGGAGCGGGTGATCGGCTTCAAGCGAGGCACCGGCGGCACCGGCGGCGTGAGCTACCTGCGCAAAATGCTCGATGTGGTGTTGTTCCCCGAGATCTGGACACTGCGCACCCAGCTTTAACCCGCGCCCATCCAGGGTGCTGCACGGATCGCCCAGCGCCCTGGGCAGGCGAGCCGTTAACATGCCAGTCTGCAACTCTCACGGAGCGCTTGTGCAACTGAACATCAACGGCCAAAGCCACGCATCCACCGCCACGCCGGACACCCCTTTGCTGTGGGTGCTGCGCGACGAACTCAACCTGACGGGCAGCAAATTTGGCTGCGGCGTGGCCGCTTGTGGCGCCTGCACCGTGCATGTCAATGGCCAAGCCGTGCGTTCGTGCGTGATGCCGGTGTCGGCGGTGGGCCAACAAGCCATCCGCACCATCGAGTCGCTGGGCACTGCCGACAAGTTGCACCCATTGCAAGCCGCCTGGATCGCCGAGCAAGTGCCGCAATGCGGCTATTGCCAAAGCGGCATGCTGATGGCCGCCGCCGCTTTGCTGGACAAAAATCCCCAGCCCAGCGACGACGAGATTGACTCGGCAATGACCAACCTGTGCCGCTGCGGCACTTACCAACGGGTGCGGGCGGCCATTCACCGCGCTGCGGCCGCCATGAAGAAAGGCGGTGCCGCATGAAACGCCGTACTTGGATACTGAGTGCTCTGGGGGCCACGGGCGCACTGGTGGTGGGCTGGGGCGCGATGCCCGCACGTTCACGCTTGGGCACCCCCGAGCTGATGCTCAAAACCGAAGGTGACTTGGCCCTGAACGGCTGGATCAAGATCGCCAAAGACGGCACCGTGGTGCTGGCCATGCCGCGCAGCGAAATGGGCCAGGGCGTGCACACCGCACTGGCCATGCTGGTGGCCGAAGAACTCGATGTGCCGCTGCAGCGCGTGCGCCTGGAGCAAGCAGGACCGGACAGCATGTATGGCAACGTCGCCATGCTGGTGGCCAGCCTGCCTTTTCACCCGCTGGACAGCGAGGGCGAGCACAAGCCCACCAAAATCAAAATGGCCGAATGGGTGGTGGGCAAGATCGCCCGCGAACTGGGCATCAACGCCACGGGCGGCTCGTCCACCATCGCTGACCTGTGGGACCCGCTGCGCATGGCGGCCGCCACCGCCCGGGCCAGTCTGGTGCAGGCAGCGGCTGCGGCCTGGAAGGTGCCTGCCAGCGAGATCACCCTGACCGATGGCGTGCTGAAACACGCGTCGGGCAAGTCAGCGCATTTCGGCGACATGGCCGCAGGCGCAGCTGGCAGCACGCCCCAGGGCATCCAAACCAAAGCACGTCAGGGCTGGCGGCTGATCGGCCAGCCCACCGCACGCACCGACATTCCGGGCAAAGTCATGGGCCAAGCCCAGTTCGGGCTGGACGTGCGCTTGCCCGGCATGCTGTTTGCCGCTGTGCGCATGAACCCAGTGCTGGGCGGCCAAGCCTCGACCATGGACACCCAAGCGGCTTTGTCCCTGCCCGGCGTAGAAAAGGTGGTGCCGATTGACGCCTGGGGCGGTGGCACCGGTGGCCTGGCCGTGGTGGCCAAAACCACCTGGCAAGCCCGCCAGGGCGCACAAGCCGTGCAAGTGCAGTGGCCAGCGCCCGGCACGGGCGCTGCAGACACCAGCCGCATACAGACCGACTTGCTCAAAACCCTGAACACCGAAAGCGGCTTCACCTTTCACGAGCAAGGCGTGCCCAGCCAGGCCGAGAAAGCCGCTGCCCAGCGCATTGACGCGCTGTACCAAGCGCCCTATTTGGCACACGCTACGATGGAGCCGATGAACTGCACCGCGCAAGTCGTGGACGGCAAAGTCGAGCTTTGGGTGCCTACCCAGGTGCCACAAATGGCCCGGGCCATGGCCGCCAAAGTGGCTGGCGTCAAGGAAGACCAGGTCACGGTGCACGTGACGCTGCTGGGCGGCGGCTTTGGCCGCCGACTTGAAGTTGACTTTGTCGGGCAAGCCGTGCAAGTGGCCATGGCCTGCAAGGGCCTGCCCGTGCAACTGAGCTGGTCGCGCGAAGAGGACATGGCGCACGACTTTTACCGCCCCATGCACCTGGCCAAATTGCAGGCCTCGCTCGACGACAAAGGTGAAGTCAGCAGCCTGCGCATCAAATCAGTGGGCGATGCCATCACGCCCCGCTGGATGGCGCGTGCAGCGCCTCACCTGTCGGGCCCCATCGACATGCCTGACAAGACCACTGCCGAAGGCTTGTTCGATCTGCCTTACGGTTTTGCCAGCCAGCACATGAGCCATGTGGCCACAAAGTCCGGCGTACCCGTAGGCTTTTGGCGCTCGGTGGGTCATTCGCACAACGCCTTTTTCTCGGAAAGCTTCATCGACGAGCTGGCCTTGGCCACACAGCAAGACCCGCTGGCCTTTCGCCTGAAATGGCTCAAGGACGCGCCGCGTTACGCCGCTGTGCTGCAACTGGCCGCCGACAAAGCGGGTTGGGGCCAGCCCTTGCCCGCTGGCCGCGCCCGTGGCTTGGCGTTGCACGAGTCCTTTGGCTCCATCACTGCACAAGTGGCCGAGGTGTCATTGCCCAAGGGCCAGATCCGAGTGCACCGGGTGGTCTGCGCCATCGACTGCGGCACCGTGGTCAACCCGGACACCGTGGCCCAGCAAGTGGAGAGCAGCGTCATCTTCGGCTTGAGCGCGGCGCTGTTTGGCCAGATCGACATCGTGGCTGGCGTGGTGCAGCAGGGCAACTTCCCAAGCTACCCCATGGTCACGCTCAGCCAGGCACCGCAGGTGGACACCCACATCGTGCCCAGCACGCGCCACCCTGCAGGTGTGGGCGAACCGGCTGTGCCGCCGCTGGCCCCAGCCGTGGCCAATGCCTTGTTTGCCCTCACCGGCAAGCGCCTGCGCTCCTTACCGCTGAAGGTTTGACGAGGCCTGCCTTGGCCCAGGCCGAGGATCAGGCCGAGATGAGACCGGGTGCAGGCCGGGGGAAGCCCCGGGTGATGCCCGCAATTCAGCCCTTTTGCCCATCCAGCAACAAACGGATGGGCGCGGGCAAACCCAGCGCTGGCCAGTCCTGCGCGTTCACCCACTGGCCGTCACACCGAGGTGGCGCGGTCAAAAGCACCCGCACCGGATGCAAATGCAAGTCACGGTGGGTCAGCACATGTTTCCAGGGCGCGATGAACTGCGGTGGCTGGGTGGGGGTGCATGCGGCCAGCAGACTGGCCTCGTCGTCGAACACCGGCAGGCTGAACAAACCCGCCCAAATGCCACGCGCCGGGCGCTTGTGCAGCCAGACTTGCCCCTGCGCATTCACCGCCCACAACACGCACAGCGAGGCACTGCTGCGTTTGAGCTTGCGGGTTTTAACCGGGTAGGCCAAGGGCGTCTGTGCTTGCCGGGCCTGGCACACGTTGGACACGGGGCACAGCTCGCATTGCACCTTGCGTGGCAGGCAGACGGTGGCCCCCAAGTCCATCAGCGACTGCGTGTAGGGCGGCATGTCGGCCGCATCAGGTGGCAGCAATTGCTCGGCCAGCGACCACAAGCCGCGCTCGCTCGCGCTCAGCGCCAAGTCTTGCCCGTAAGCCAGCACACGCGTCAGCACGCGCTTGACGTTGCCGTCCAAAATGGCCGCGCGCTCTTGAAAGCAGAAGGCCGCAATCGCCGCTGCAGTCGATCGGCCAATGCCCGGCAAGGTAACCAGCTGCTCGGCGGTGGGTGGGAACTCACCACCAAAGCGGGCCATCACCTCCTGCGCGCAGCGGTGCAGGTTGCGGGCGCGGCTGTAATAACCCAGACCGCTCCACAGGCCCAACACATCGTCTTGCGGGGCGCCAGCCAGTGCGGCCACATCAGGAAAGCGCTGCAAAAACCGGGGGTAGTAGTCCAGCACGGTGCTGACCTGGGTTTGCTGCAGCATGATTTCGGACAGCCAGACGCGGTAGGGATCGCGGGTGTTTTGCCACGGCAGGCTCTGGCGGCCATGCTGGCGCTGCCAGTCCACCATGCGTTGGGCGAAAGCGGTGGGCAAGCTCAGTGTTTTTGGCATGTGGGGCAAAAAAATGTGGTGCGCTGGCCCTGCACGATGGCGCGGATCGGTGTGTTGCAAACTCGGCAGGGCTGACTGGCTCGGCCATAGACCGCCGCTTCGAGCTGAAAGTATCCGGTCTTGCCCTCGGCACTGACGAAGTCACGCAAACTGCTGCCACCGCGCTGCACGGCGCGCGCCAACACCTCAATGATGGCAGCGTGAAGGCGGTCCGCCCGGGGACGCGAGAGTTTGTTGGCGCGCAGCGTGGGTCGAATCCCCGACATGAAAAGGGCCTCAGACGCGTAAATATTGCCCACACCCACCACGATGTCGCCCGCCAGCAGCACCTGCTTGATCGGGGCCTGGCGCTTGCGCAAAGCCGCATGGAACGCACCTGCATCAAAGCCATCCTGCAAGGGCTCAACACCCAAGTGCCCGAGCAGCTTTTGGGCCAGCACAGACGCCTCGGACGGGGCCCAGACCACCGCTCCAAAGCGGCGCGGGTCATGCAGGCGCAACACCCCTTGGTTGGTCACCAGGTCCATGTGGTCATGCGGTCCCGCCGGGGGCTGACGGCTCGCAAAGTTCAGGCTGCCCGACATGCCCAGATGCAACAATAAGAGGCCCTCGTCCAGGTCCACCAGCAGGTATTTGCCACGACGGCGAACTTGCACCACACACCGCCCAATCAAGGTGTCAGGCGTCGTACCCAAAGGCCAACGCAAGGGTTTGCCCATGCGCAGCTCGCAAATGCGGGCGCCTGCAATGCGTTCGGCAAAGCTCAGGCGGGTGACTTCGACTTCGGGCAGTTCGGGCATGACAAGTTCTGGGCGAGCGAGGCTTTACGGGGACACCCCGCGTGAGGCATGAAGCTGTGAATTATCATGCCCGCTATGAAAATCTGGTTCCGCTTGGCTTTATTGTCTTCTTGCGTGTTGGGCTGCTGGGCGCAAGCCGCATCGCCGGTCAATGACAAGGTGCCGCAAAAATCCACCCTGGACGGCGTGCTTTTCTACCAAATTTTGTTGGGCGAATTGAACGTGCGCGAAGGCTCGCCGGGCGCGGGCTTTTCCATGCTGCTGGATGCGGCGCGCAAATCACGCGATGCGGCCTTGTTCCAGCGGGCGGTGGACGTTGCCCTGCAATCGCGTTCAGGCGAAGCCGCTTTGCAAGCCGCCCAGACCTGGAAACGCGAGATCCCCACAGCGCAAGAGCCCAACCGGTACATTTTGCAGATTTTGCTGGCCCTGAATCGCCTGCCAGAGGCGGGGCAGGCTTTGGCCGTGTCCCTGGCGGAATTGCCCGCCGACGAACGGACCGCCGCCATCGTCTCAGTGCCTCGCATTTTTTCCCGTGTGCAAGACAAGGCACAAGCCGCCGATGTGGTCGAGAAAGCCCTCGAAAAAAGCAAGGCCCTGCCTGAACTGGCGGCCTCGGCCTGGACCACTGTGGGACGCATGCGACGCGACGCCCGGCAAGCCAGCCAAGCCGAACACGCTGCGCTGCAAGGCCATGCCGCCGACCGCCAAGGCCAAGGCCCCTTGATCTTGGCCTTGAGCCTGCTCAGCCCCAGCACGCCCAAGCTCAAAGCCATGCTCGACGAAGCCATGCAGGCCAGCCCATCGGCTGAGTTGCAAATGGGCTATGCACGGGCATTGCTTGCCCAACAAGCGTTGCCTGACGCACTGGCCCAATTGCTGCAACTGACCGCCAGGCACCCAGAGTTTGCCCCGGGCTGGCTCATGCTCGGCTTTCTGCAACAAGACCGGCAGCAAAGCGCTCTGGCACAAGAACACCTGACACATTACCTGGACTTGGTGAAGCCGGGCCATGACCCCGAACAAGAAGCGGGCCAAGTGGAGGCCTTGCTGGCCCTGTCTCAAATGGCCCAACAGCGCGGCGATCTGGCGCGTGCCAGCCAATGGCTTGGCCAGATCCCCGCCAGCGTGGATCCGGTGCGACTGGGGGCGCGGCAAGCCGATCTGCTGACGCAACAAGGCCGCAGCGACGAAGCCCGCATGGTGCTGGCCAACATCAAGACCACCACGCCCGAACAAGCCACGCGCAAAGCCTTGGCCCGGTCCCTGTGGCTGCGTGAACACAAACAAGCCAATCTCGCCTACGACGTGCTCAAACTGGCCCTCCAAGACACACCCGACCACCATGAGCTGCTGTCTGAGCTGTCGCTGGTCACCGAAAAGCTCCAGCGCCACGACGAAATGGAAGCCGTTTTGCGCGGACTCATGCAATCGCATCCGCAAGACCCGCATGCCTACAACGCACTGGGCTACTCACTGGCCGAGCGCAAGGTGCGGCTGGACGAGGCGCGGCAACTCATCAGCAAAGCCGTGGAACTGGCCCCGAATGACCCCTACATTCAAGACAGCCTGGGTTGGGTGGCCTTCAGGCAAGGCCAACTTCAAGAGGCGCTGACCGTGCTGCAAGCAGCCTACCAAGCCAAGCCGGACGCAGAAATCGCCGCCCATTTGGGCGAAGTGCTGTGGAGCCTCGGGCGACAAGCCGAAGCGGGCAAGCTCTGGCGCGAAGGTTTGCTGCTCAAACCTGACAACGACACCCTGCTGGAAACGATCCAGCGCTTCAAATTCAAACCATGACCACTCGACGCACAGCCGTCTGCGCTGCTGCGGCTTGTTTGGCCACTGCTGCGGCTTTGGCCGGTTGCGCCACACCCCGACGGGCAAGCCTCCCCGAATCGGCCACTTGGTCCGGGCGACTGGGGCTGCAAGTACAAAGCGAGCCACCCCAAACCTGGAGCGTGGGTTTCGAGTTGCAAGGCAGCGAACAGCAAGGTGAGCTGCTGCTGCTCAGCCCCATTGGCACCGCTTTGGCGCAACTCCAATGGACCACCCAAAGTGCCCAGCTGGTGCAGGGAGATCGCCAATGGTCGGGTCGCAACCTGGACCAATTGACACAACAGCTGATGGGCACGGCCTTGCCGCTTGCAGCCCTGTTTGATTGGCTCGCAGGCCGCCCCACCGTGGTGCCCGGCTGGCGCGTGGATGTGTCCCAACTGGCGCAAGGCCGGGTTCAAGCCGAGCGTCAAAGCCCGGCGCCACAGGCCACCCTGCGCATCGTGCTGGACCGATAAAGCACACCCCCTGCACGGCCCCCTGCAAATCAAAACGCCACGACGACTTGGCGATAATCCCCCCATGAAAGCGCTCTACGACGTCCCGGCCCCGGCCAAGCTGAACCTGTTTTTGCACATCACCGGTCGGCGCGAAGACGGCTACCACCTGCTGCAATCGGCGTTCATGCTCATCGACTGGTGCGACACCTTGCACTTTGAACGCCGCAGCGACGGCCAGATCTTGCGCCATGACCTGAGCGTGACCCTGCCGGCACAAGACCTGATCACACGCGCCGCGCACTTGCTGCAAAGCCATGCCGGCTGCCCCTTGGGCGCAGACATTTCGATTGAAAAACGCATTCCCGCGCAGGCGGGCATGGGCGGAGGCTCCTCGGACGCGGCCAGCTGCCTGCTGGCACTGAACCGTTTGTGGCAGCTGCATCTGCCCCTGAGTACGCTGGCTCAAATAGGTTTGCAGCTGGGCGCCGATGTCCCTTTTTTCTTGCATGGCCGCAACGCCTGGGTGGAGGGCGTGGGCGAAAAAATCACCCCAATCGATTTACCCGCCGCACGGTTTTGCGTCATCAAACCCGCTGCCGGTTTGGAAACAGCACAAATTTTTCGCGACCCCCTCCTGAACCGGGCTACAAACCCTGCTATAATTTCAGTCTTTGCTGCAGACCACTACCGCTTTGGCCGTAACGATCTGCAACCCGTTGCAGAAGTTCTTTGCCCTGAGGTTTCACAAGCGCTCCAATGCCTTGAAAACGCCGGGTTGAACGGAAGAATGACAGGTTCAGGCAGCGCAGTGTTTGCACTGCGCGACTCGCCAAACGGAGGGTCAACCAAACAAGTTCAGGTTCCTGAACATTGGCTGATCCGGGAATGCAGCAATATGGAGGTTCACCCCTTACTGGGTTGGGCATCCAGCGACAATTGATCGGTAGGCAGTTGCAAAACTGCCCACCTGTGTAGGGGAGTCGCCAAGTTGGTTAAGGCACCGGATTTTGATTCCGGCACGCAAAGGTTCGAATCCTTTCTCCCCTGCCAAACCTTTCAACCGTTCAGTCCCGTTTTCTGTTCGCTGGAACGCTCATGCAGCCTGCTTCTACCCCCGATTTCATGATTTTCACTGGCAATGCCAATCCTGCGTTGGCCGCTGAAATTGCATTTCATCTTGGCACCCCCTTGGGTGCGGCCGATGTGGGGCGATTCTCAGACGGTGAAGTCACCGTTGAGCTCAAGCAAAACGTGCGTGCTCGCGATGTGTTCGTGGTGCAGTCCACTTGCGCACCGACCAACGAAAACCTGATGGAACTGCTGATCATGGTGGACGCGCTCAAGCGTGCTTCTGCCGAGCGCATCACGGCCGTCATCCCCTATTTCGGCTACGCCCGACAAGACCGCCGTCCACGCTCCACCCGCGTACCAATCTCAGCCAAAGTCGTGGCCAACATGCTCCAAGCCGTGGGCGTGGACCGGGTCTTGACGATGGACCTGCACGCTGACCAGATCCAAGGCTTTTTCGACATCCCGGTTGACAACATCTACGCCTCGCCCGTGTTGCTGGGTGACTTGCGCCAGAAAAATTACGACGACCTGATCGTCGTGTCCCCCGACGTCGGCGGCGTGGTGCGTGCACGCGCACTGGCCAAACAACTCGGCTGCGACTTGGCCATCATCGACAAACGCCGCCCCAAAGCGAACGTGAGCGAAGTGATGCACGTCATCGGTGAAATCGAAGGCCGCAACTGCGTGATCATGGACGACATGATCGACACAGCAGGCACCTTGGTGAAAGCCGCCGAAGTGCTCAAAGCACGCGGGGCCAAAAAGGTCTACGCCTATTGCACCCACCCGATTTTCTCGGGCCCGGCCATTGAGCGCATTGCCAAGGGAGACGCCCTCGACGAAGTCGTGGTCACCAACACCATTCCGCTGTCGGCCAGTGCGTCGGCATGCACCAAAATTCGCCAACTCTCTGTCGGCCCGCTGATCGCTGAAACGATCCAGCGCATTGCCAAGGGTGAGTCGGTGATGAGCCTGTTTGCAGATCCCAACTGATCTGCTCAGGCGCACCAGTGGCCTGCCACCTTCAAAGGTTGGCAGGCTTTTTAAAGTCTGGACCGCACTGGTCGCGGTGGGTCCTCGAAGGAGAAACACATGAAATTCGTCGCTTTTGAGCGCTCTATGCAAGGTACGGGTGCGAGCCGCCGTCTGCGCAATTCTGGCAAAACCCCGGGCATCGTTTATGGCGGTTCGTCTGAACCCAAACTGATCGACCTGGACCACAACGCTTTGTGGCACGCCCTGAAAAAAGAAGCTTTCCACGCCACCATCTTGGACATGGAACTGAACGGTCAAACCAGCAAAGTGCTGCTGCGCGACTACCAGATGCACCCCTACAAGCAATTGGTGCTGCACATTGACTTCCAGCGCGTGGAAGCCGACACCCTGCTGAACATGAAAGTGCCATTGCACTACAGCGGCGAAAACGACTCTGACGCTGTCAAAACCGACAAGTGCCTGGTCAACCACGTTGTGACTGAAATCCAAGTGGCCTGCCTGCCTGCCAACCTGCCTGAATTCATCAGCGTGGACCTGTCGGGTTTGAAGCAAGGCGTGTCCCTGCACCTGAACGACATCGCTTTGCCCAATGGCGTCAAAGCCATCACCCACGGCAAGCCCAACCCGGTCCTCGTGTCCGTGGTGGCACCGGTGGAAGAAGTGGTTGCCGCACCCGTTGTGGCCGCCGCAGCCCCTGCCAAAGGCAAGGGCAAGAAGTAATTCTTCTGCCCTGCTGTGCAAAGGCCCGCCGTGTGCGGGCCTTTTTCATGGCCAAGCGCCCAAGCCACTGTCCCGAACTGCGTGAGACCCCACGGATAATCACACCCCATGATCAAACTGCTAGTCGGCCTGGGCAACCCGGGCTCCGAATACGAAGACACCCGCCACAACGCTGGGTTCTGGTTCATTGACGCTGTGGCCCGCGAATTGAAGGTCTCGCTCGTGCCCGAGCGCAGCTACCACGGACTGCTGGCCCGCACCAGTGTCAACGGACAAACCGTTTGGCTGCTGCAACCGCAGACCTTCATGAATTTGTCAGGCAAATCGGTCTCTGCGCTGGCGCGGTTTTTCAAAATTCAGCCGCAAGAGATTTTGGTGGCCCATGACGAGATGGACATCGTGCCTGGCGAAGCCAAACTCAAACTCGGCGGCTCGCATGCCGGCCACAATGGCCTGCGCGACATCCACGCCCAATTGGGCACCGCCGATTACTGGCGCTTGCGCATTGGCGTGGGGCATCCGGGCGTGAAATCCGAAGTCGTGAGCTGGGTCTTGAAAAAACCCATGGCCGAACACCGCCAAGCGATGGACGACAGCATCACCCGGGCCGTGGTGGCCTTGCCCTTGCTGCTGTCCGGCGAGATGGAAAAAGCCATGGTCAAGATCCACACCAGCAAGCCCCCCCGCCCCAAGCTGCCGAAGCCCCCCAAGCCGCAGCCTCCCGCCTCTGAAACGGTCTAGGCTCGCGCCTGCAAACGCCGGTATTTGGACCACAAAGACTCTGTGGCTTCGACATGCTGGGGATTGACCGGGATACAGGCCACCGGGCACACCTGCACGCACTGAGGTTCGTCAAAATGCCCGACACATTCGGTGCATTTATGGGGGTCAATTTCGTAAATTTCTGGCCCCAAAAAAATCGCCTGATTGGGGCACTCAGGCTCACACACATCGCAGTTGATGCATTCATCGGTGATCATCAAAGCCATGCCGGACACCCCGCAAAAATCCAAACGCACACATACATGTCCCGGATTATCGGCCACCCGCAACAACCGTGAAGCCGCAGAGGCCGTCCGGCCTGCGTTCAAGGACAAGCCCCAACTGCCCCTAAAATGAGAACGTGAACCCCATGACCAACGCCGACTTGCACTGCCACTCCGTCGTTTCCGATGGCACCT
Organism: Limnohabitans sp.; assembly: GCA_024641725.1. GTDB lineage: Bacteria > Pseudomonadota > Gammaproteobacteria > Burkholderiales > Burkholderiaceae_C > Limnohabitans_A. The sequence continues at coordinate 11,584 of JAHECM010000045.1, forward strand.
TGACCCCCGAAGCCCTGGCTGAACGGGCCAAAGCCAATGGCGTCGAGCTGTGGGCGCTGACCGACCACGATGAAATCGGCGGACAGGCCCGCGCCCTGGCTGCGGCACAGGCGCAAGGCATGGGCTACCTGACTGGCACCGAAATCTCCGTCACCTTTGCCCACAAAACCGTCCACATCGTTGGGCTGGGCTTTGATGCCGACAACACCGCCCTGATTGAAGGCTTGCAGCGCACCCGGGGTGGACGCGGTGAGCGAGCCAAAGAAATGTCCGACAGCCTCGCCAAAGCGGGCATTCCCGGCTGCTACGAAGGCGCGCTGAAGTTTGCAGGCAACCACGAACTGATCTCGCGCACCCACTTTGCCCGCTACTTGGTGGAGTCGGGGGTGTGCAAAGAAACCAACGAGGTCTTTCGCAAATACCTGACCGAAGGCAAACCCGGCTTTGTGCCGCACCGCTGGG
>JAHECM010000060.1 GCA_024641725.1 Limnohabitans sp.
CTTCCACCAGTTGCTGCACGTGCTTGGGGGCCGAGCCACCCGCACCGGTTTCGTACATGCCGCCACCGGCCATCAAAGGCACGACCGACAGCATCTTGGCCGAGGTGCCCAGTTCCATGATAGGGAACAGGTCGGTCAGGTAGTCGCGCAGGATGTTGCCTGTGGCGCTGATGGTGTCCAGACCGCGCACGACGCGCTCCAGGGTGTAACGCATGGCGCGCACTTGGCTCATGATCTGGATGTCCAGACCGGCCGTGTTGTGCTCGTGCAGGTACATCTTGACCTTGGTGATGAGCTGGGCTTCGTGGGGGCGGTACTGGTCGAGCCAGAACACCACGGGCATGCCCGAGTTGCGACCACGCGTGACGGCCAGCTTGACCCAGTCGCGGATCGCGGCGTCTTTGACTTGGCACATGCGCCAGATATCGCCAGTTTCCACGTCTTGGCTCAAAAGCACTTCACCGGTGTTCAAGTCGGTGATGTTGGCCACGCCGTCTTCAGGGATTTCGAAGGTCTTGTCGTGCGAGCCATATTCTTCGGCTTGCTGGGCCATCAGGCCGACGTTGGGCACGGTGCCCATGGTCTTGGGGTCGAACGCGCCGTGCCATTTGCAGAAGTTGATCATCTCCTGGTAGATGCGGGCGAAGGTCGATTCGGGCATCACGGCCTTCACGTCTTTGAGGCGGCCGTCAGCGCCCCACATCTTGCCGCCATTGCGGATCATGGCGGGCATCGATGCGTCCACGATCACGTCGTTGGGCGAGTGGAAGTTGGTGATGCCTTTGGCCGAGTCCACCATGGCCAACTCGGGCCGATGCTCGTGGCAAGCGTGCAGGTCGCGCTTGATTTCGTCTTGCTTGGACTGGGGCAGGGTGGCGATCTTGTTGTAGAGATCGGCCATGCCGTTGTTCACGTTCACGCCCAGTTCTTCAAACAGCTTGGCATGTTTTTCAAACGCTTCTTTGTAGAAGATTTTGACGCAGTGGCCGAACACGATGGGGTGCGAGACCTTCATCATGGTGGCCTTGACGTGCAGCGAGAACATCACGCCGGTCTTGTGCGCATCTTCGATTTCTTTTTCATAGAACTCGACCATGGCTTTTTTGCTCATGAACATGCTGTCAATGACTTCACGGTCGAGCAAGGAAACTTTGGGCTTGAGGACGATGGCCTTGCCGCTCTTGGTGATCAGCTCCATCTTCACGTCACGGGCGCGGTCCAATGTCATGGACTTTTCGCCGTGGTAGAAGTCGCCAGCGTGCATGTGCGAGACGTGCGAGCGCGAAGCTTGGCTCCACTCGGCCATGCTGTGCGGGTTTTTGCGCGCAAACTCTTTGACAGCGCGTGGGGCGCGGCGGTCAGAGTTGCCTTCGCGCAGCACGGGGTTCACAGCGGAGCCCGTGCACTTGGAGTAGCGGGCCTTGAGGGCTTTTTCTTCGTCTGTTTTGGGGTTTTCGGGGTAGTCGGGCAAGGCGTAGCCCTTGGACTGCAATTCTTTGATGGCCGCGGTCAACTGGCCCACCGAAGCGCTGATGTTGGGCAGCTTGATGATGTTGGTGTCGGCCAACAAGGTCAGGCGACCGAGTTCGGCCAAGTTGTTGGGGGCTTTTTGATCTGCGGGCAAGAGGTCAGAGAACTCACCCAATATGCGCGCTGCGACAGAAATGTCACTTTCGGCCACTTCGATGCCCGCGGGTGCGGTGAAGGTGCGGATGATTGGCAAAAACGAGGCCGTGGCCAACAATGGGGCCTCGTCAGTCAGGGTGTAAATGATCTTGGATTTGTCAGCAGCCATGGAGTCCTCGTTCTTTTGCTGGGTGGGGTGTGTGGTGAATTTTTCCGCCTTCGATCTTATACGAGACTGGTCTTCAGATTCCTGACTGTAAAGGGTCGTTTTGCATTGTGAATTCTTAAGCCTCGCAAGCGAAAATAAGACCCTTGGTTTGTGGGAAAATGAGGCACTTTTTAGATCCGGCGCGGGCTGTTCCGCGCTTTTTTATTCCATGTCCATGCTTCAAATCACTCTCCCCGACGGTTCCTTGCGTGAGTTCCCCGGTCCCGTCACGGTGGCCGAAGTGGCTGCTTCGATTGGCGCAGGTCTGGCCAAAGCAGCCTTGGGCGGCAAGGTCAATGGCGAGTTGGTCGACGCGAGCTTTCGGATCGACGCCAGTGCCAAGTTGGCCATCGTGACCGCCAAAGACCCCGAGGGGCTGGAGCTGATTCGCCACTCCACCGCCCACTTGTTGGCCTATGCCGTCAAAGAGCTGTTCCCTCAGGCCCAGGTCACGATTGGTCCTGTCATTGACAACGGTTTTTATTACGACTTCTCGTACAGCCGCCCGTTCACCCCAGAAGATTTGGTGAGCATCGAAAAACGCATGGCTGAACTCGTGGCCAAAGACGAGCCTGTCGTGCGCCGCGTGTTGCCGCGTGACGAGGCAGTGGCTTATTTCAAAGGTTTGGGGGAGCACTACAAGGCAGAGATCATCGGCTCGATCCCTGCGGACCAAGCGGTCAGCTTGTACCGTGAAGGCAATTTTGAAGACCTGTGCCGTGGCCCCCACGTGCCCAGCACCGGCAAGCTCAAACACTTCAAGCTCATGAAGGTGGCCGGCGCCTATTGGCGCGGTGACAGCAAGAACGAAATGCTGCAACGCATTTATGGCACTGCTTGGGCCAGCAAAGACGACTTGCAGCAATACCTCGTGCGCCTCGAAGAGGCCGAAAAACGCGATCACCGCAAACTTGGGCGCGAACTCGATTTGTTCCACATCGACGAGCACGCCCCAGGTTTGGTGTTTTGGCACCCCAAGGGCTGGACCGTTTGGCAAAAGGTGGAGCAGTACATGCGCCAGGTCTACCGTGACAACGGTTACTTGGAGGTCAAAGGACCGCAGATCATCGACAAAAGCCTGTGGGAGAAAACCGGCCACTGGGACAAGTACCGCGACAATATGTTCACCACCGAATCGGAAAAGCGCGACTACGCTTTGAAGCCGATGAACTGCCCCGGCCACATCCTGATTTTCAAGCAGGGCATCAAGAGCTACCGCGACTTGCCATTGCGTTACGGAGAATTCGGCCAGTGCCACCGCAACGAGCCCTCGGGTGGCCTGCACGGCATCATGCGGGTGCGTGGCTTTACGCAAGACGATGGGCATATTTTTTGCACCGAAGACCAGATCCTGCCCGAGTGCAACACCTACACCCAGGTGCTCAAAAAAGTCTATGCCGACTTCGGTTTTTCGGACATCTTGTACAAAGTCTCCACCCGACCCGCTGCCCGCATTGGGTCTGACGAGTTGTGGGACAAGGCCGAAAAAGCCTTGATGGACAGCTTGCGCCATTCCGGCTGTGACTTTGTCATTTCGGAGGGCGATGGCGCGTTTTATGGACCCAAGATCGAGTACACCCTCAAAGACGCCCTGGGCCGAGAGTGGCAATGCGGCACGATGCAGGTGGACTTCAATTTGTCCGAGCGACTGGATGCCGAATACACCGCCGAAGACGGCAGCCGCCAACGCCCGGTGATTTTGCACCGCGCCATCGTGGGCAGCTTGGAGCGATTCATCGGCATTTTGATCGAGCAACACGCCGGCGCCTTGCCCACTTGGTTGGCTCCGGCGCAGGTGTCGGTGCTCAATATCACCGATGCGCAGGCCGATTACTGTCGTGAAATCGCCTCAAAACTGCAAAAATCACTGCCAAATCAAGACCTTAGGGTCAATTTGGATATTCGCAACGAGAAAATCACGTATAAAATACGCGAGCATTCGTTGCAAAAGCTGCCTTACATCCTTGTCGCTGGCGACAAAGAAAAGGCGGCAGGTACCGTCGCAGTGCGCGCCCGAGGCAACAAAGACCTCGGTGTGATGTCGATCGATGCGTTCATTGAACTCATTGCTTCCGACATCGCTTCTAAAGCCTAAGGTGAGTTTCGCCACAAGCTTTGGCCCGTGGGCACAAAGGCGGTCATTCTGCTGTTTGCAGACATTACCCTGAAGGATTGAGTCATCGCTACCGAATTCCGTGATCGTCGCCAACGCGAAGAACGCAAACACCGCTTGAACCGTGAAATCATGGCCCCTGAGGTCCGTGTTTCCGGCCCTGAAAACGAGCCATTGGGCATCCTGTCTTTGGCAGAAGCTTTGCGCATGGCCGGTGAGTTGGATGTGGACCTGGTTGAAATTGCCGCCACTGCCAACCCGCCTGTGTGCCGTTTGATGGACTACGGCAAGTTCAAGTACCAAGAGCAAAAGCGTGCGGCGGAAGCCAAAGCCAAGCAAACAGTCATTGACATCAAGGAAGTCAAATTCCGACCGGGTACCGATGACGGTGACTACAACATCAAGATGCGCAACATCCGCCGCTTTTTGGCGGATGGCGACAAATGCAAGATCACCTTGCGTTTCCGTGGCCGCGAGATCACGCACCAAGAATTGGGCATGGCCTTGCTGAACCGGATTCGCGACGAACTGGCAGATCTGATCATCGTGGAGCAGTTTCCCAAGTTGGAAGGCCGCCAAATGATCATGATGATCGCGCCAGGTCGCAAAAAGCCCACCGGCAAAGCTGCAGACGCTGCAGCGCCAGCTGACGCGGCTTGACCAGAGTTTGACCTGCTTTCGGGCGGGTCGAATCAAGAACCACCTCCGGGTGGTTTTTGTAAAAGTGGCTCGGGGCCATCAAGGCTGCAAAATTTTTGCAGACGCCTCACGAGCACAAATAAAGGAGCATTCAAATGCCCAAGATGAAGACCAAAAGCAGTGCTAAAAAGCGCTTCCGTGTTCGTCCAGGTGGGACCGTTAAACGCGGTCAAGCCTTCAAGCGTCACATTCTGACCAAGAAGACCACCAAGAACAAACGCCACCTTCGCGGTGCAGTGGCCGTGCATGAGACCAATATGGGTCACATTGCACAGATGCTGCCCATGGCTGGCCTGTAATTCACTGACGAACTAGGAGAAAAATATGCCTCGCGTTAAACGTGGTGTAACGGCACGAGCCCGTCACAAGAAAGTTTTGGCCCTTGCAAAAGGTTTCCGCGGTCGCCGCGGCAATGTCTTCCGTATCGCCAAACAGGCGGTGATGAAGGCTGGCCAATACGCCTACCGTGACCGTCGTACCAAAAAGCGTGTGTTCCGTCAGTTGTGGATTGCCCGTATCAACGCCGCTGCGCGTGAATGCGGTCTGACCTACAGCCAGTTCGCCAACGGCCTGAAGAAGGCTGCCATCGAAATCGACCGTAAGATGCTGGCGGACATCGCCGTGCACGACAAGGCCGCTTTTGCTGGCATCGTGAACCAAGTCAAAGCCAAATTGGCCGCAGCTTGAGTCCATGAGTGACAGGGGCCTTCTCGGTCCGTGTCACGCACTCGATCAAAGGGATTGAGGCTCGCAAAAGCTTCAATCCCTTTTTTATTCCCCCATTCACAGATCACCCACCGATCTCCCACACCATGAACGAGCTGGACACCCTGGTCGAATCCGCCCGCCAGAGTTTTGCGCAGGCACTGACACCTGCTGATCTCGAAAACGCCAAAGCCCTGTTTTTGGGCAAAGCCGGTCGCATCACCGAGCTGATGAAGGGCATGGCCGCTCTGAGCGTGGAAGACAAGAAAACACGAGGTGCTGCCATCAACCTCGCCAAGCAAGCGATCGAGGCGGCCCTCAATGACCGCCGCCAAGCGCTGGCCGATGCCGAACTGCAGACGCAACTCAAGGCCGAGGCCTTGGACGTGACACTGCCTGGCCGCAGCGCCGATGTGGGGGGCTTGCACCCCGTCTCGCTCACGCTCGAGCGGGTTGAGCAAATTTTTGGCTCTATGGGCTTTGAAGTGGCTCAGGGCCCCGAAATTGAGACCGACTGGTTCAACTTCACCGCGCTGAACACGCCCGAAGACCACCCAGCCCGCTCGATGCACGACACCTTTTATGTCGAAGGCGGCCACCTGCTGCGCACGCACACCAGCCCCATGCAAGTGCGCCACGCGGTGCAACACGTCAAGCGCTACCGCCACCAGATCGACGCCGGTCAGGCCATGCCCGAGATCCGAGTCATCGCCCCGGGCCGCACCTACCGTGTGGACAGCGACGCGACGCACTCGCCCATGTTCCACCAGTGCGAAGGCCTGTGGATTGGCGAGAACGTGAGCTTCAAAGACCTGAAGGTCGTGGTCACCGACTTTTGCCGCACCTTTTTTGAGAGCGACGACCTGGTGCTGCGTTTCCGTCCCAGCTTCTTCCCCTTCACCGAGCCCAGCGCCGAGATCGACATCCAGTTCCAAAGCGGCCCGCTGGCCGGGCGCTGGCTCGAAGTCGGCGGCTCCGGCCAAGTGCACCCCAATGTGGTGCGCAACATGGGCTTGGACCCCGAGCGCTTCATTGGCTTTGCCTTTGGCATGGGCATGGACCGCTTCACCATGCTGCGCTACGGCGTGAACGATTTGCGCCTGTTCTTTGACGGCGATGTGCGCTTCCTGAGCCAATTCCAGTAATTCCCGAGATCGAGACATGCAATTTCCTGAATCCTGGTTGCGCGAGTTCTGCAACCCCGCCCTGACGACCCAGCAACTGGCCGACACCTTGACCATGGCTGGACTCGAAGTGGAAGAACTCGAGCCCGTGGCACCCCCTTTCACCAAAATCGTGATCGGTGAGATCAAAGAAGCCGTGCAGCACCCCAACGCCGACCGCCTGCGCGTGTGCCAAGTGGACGTGGGGCAGGGCAGCTTGCTGAACATCGTCTGTGGTGCGCCCAATGCCCGCGTGGGCATCCGTGTGCCTTGCGCCATGGTGGGCGCCGAATTGCCTCCCGGTGGAGACGGCAAGCCCTTCGTCATCAAAGTCGGCAAGCTGCGCGGCGTCGAAAGCCAGGGCATGCTGTGCTCGGCCAAAGAGCTTCAGATTGCCGACGACCACGGCGGCCTGCTGGAACTGCCCGCAGACGCACCCTTGGGCCAGGACATTCGCCAGTACCTGAACCTGGACGACACCCTGATGACGATCAAGCTCACGCCCAATTTGGCGCATTGCTTGAGCGTGTATGGCATCGCCCGCGAAGTTGCTGCCTTGACGGGCGCGCCCCTCAAGGCCCCGACCTTCCCTGCGGTGGCCGCTCAAATCACCGACCAATTGGCGGTCAAGGTGCAAGCCACTGACCTGTGCGGCCGCTTCAGTGGTCGCGTTGTGAAGGGCGTGAACACCCAAGCCCAGACCCCGCAGTGGATGGTGGACCGCTTGGCCCGTTGCGGCCAGCGCAGCGTGAGCCCACTGGTGGACATCTCCAACTACGTGATGTTCGAGTTCGGTCGCCCCTCACACATTTTTGACCTCGACAAGATCCACGGCGGCCTGCAGGTGCGCTGGGGCCAAGCGGGGGAGTCGCTCAAGCTGCTCAATGGCAACACCGTCGCGGTGGACGACAAAGTGGGCGTGATCGCCGACGACAGCCAGGTCGAGTCGCTGGCGGGCATCATGGGGGGCGACGCCACCGCCGTGTCCGACGCCACACAAAACATCTACATCGAAGCGGCGTTTTGGTGGCCCACGGCCATCGCCGGCCGCTCGCGCCGCTACAACTTCTCGACCGATGCCGGTCACCGTTTTGAACGTGGCGTGGACCCTCAGCTGACGGTGGAGCACATCGAGCGCATCACCCAGCTGGTGCTGGACATTTGCGGCACACCCGAGACCAAGGTCGGCCCCATCGACGACCAAGTTTTGAACGTCCCCGCCATCACCCCCGTCACGCTGCGCGTGGCCCGTGCCGTCAAAGTCATTGGCATGCCGCTGACGCAGCAGCAGTGCGCTGACGCATTGCGTGGTCTGGGCCTGCAGGTGAGCGAAGGCGAGGGCACCGTGACCGTAACGCCTCCGAGCTTCCGTTTTGACCTGCAGATCGAAGAAGACCTGATCGAAGAAGTGGCCCGCATGGTGGGCTACAACAACCTGCCCACCACACCGCCGCTGGCCCCCATCACCGCCACGGTGCGCCGCGAGACCGAGCGCAGCCCGGCTGCCGTGCGCCGCGCCATTGCGGCTCTGGGCTACCAAGAAACCATCAACTACAGCTTTGTCGAAGAAGCGTGGGAAAAAGACCTGGCGGGCAACGCCCAACCGATCCGATTGCTCAACCCGATCGCCAGCCAGATGAGCGTCATGCGCTCGAGCCTGATCGGCTCGCTCTTGCAAGTCGTCAAGTTCAACGCCGACCGCAAAGCCGACCGCGTGCGCGTGTTTGAGCTGGGCCGCGTCTTCTCTCGCAATGCCAGCGTGCAAAGCACCGACACCACCGTGGAGGGTTTTGACCAAGCCATGCGCGTGGCTGGCATGGCTTGGGGCCCCGTGGCACCTTTGGGCTGGCAGGGCAAGGCTCGCAACGTCGATTTCTTCGACGTCAAAGCCGATGTCGAAAAACTCTTGGCCCCGCGCAAAGCGCAATTTGTCGCTGCAGAACACCCCGCACTGCACCCCGGCCGCTCGGCCCAGGTGCTGCTCGATGGCGTGGCCATTGGCCATGTCGGCGAGTTGCACCCCCGCTGGCGGCAAGCTTGGGAGCTGGCCAGCGCGCCCGTGGTGTTTGAGTTGTCGCTGGACGCCGTCATCGAGCGCGTGTTGCCCCTGGCCCAAGGCGTGGCCAAGCAGCAAGCCGTCGAGCGCGACATTGCCGTCATCGTGGCCGAATCGGTCACGCATGCCCAACTCATGCAAGCCATCCACGCCGCGCCCACCGAGGGTTTGCTGCAAAGCGCGGTGCTGTTTGACATCTACCGCCCCAAACCCGATGCGCAAGGCGGCAGTCTGGCGGCGGGCGAAAAAAGCATGGCCGTGCGCCTGACGCTGGGCCAAGACGATGCGCCCCTGGCTGAAGCGCAAATTGAATTGCTCATGGCCGCCCTGGTGGCGCACCTGACGGCCCAGTTGGCGGCGCGTTTGCGCGGTTGAGGATGCCCGACATGCAACTCTCCGTCGAAAGCCTGGAAACGCCCGCGCTCACCAAAGCGCATTTGGCCGATTTGTTGTTCGAGCAAATTGGGCTGAACAAGCGCGAGTCCAAAGACATGGTCGATGCTTTTTTTGACCTGATGATGGACAGCTTGGTTCAGGGCACGGACGTCAAAATTTCGGGTTTTGGCAATTTTCAGATCCGCACCAAAGCCGCACGACCCGGGCGCAACCCGCGCACCGGCGAGTTGATCCCGATCGAAGCCCGCCGTGTGGCCACCTTCCACGCCAGCAGCAAGCTCAAAGACGTGATCCAAGGCGACGCTGAGGGCGCGGCCTTGCCGGGCAAGTGAACGGCCCCCACGCTGACGGAGCCCCAAGTGCTGTTCAAATTCAAATCCAAAGCGGCCGCTGACCTGATCATGCTGGAGGCGGATGCGCGCCGCTTGCTCACCATCATGCTGGGCAACGATCCTGACAAAGGCGTGATGCAAGCGCACGACCTGCCCGAAGCGCTGTCCCGACTGCAGGCCGTTGTGGCCCAAGACGAAGCCTTGCGCCAGGCCCACAGGGCACAAGCGGCCGCCCACAAGGCATCGCCAGAGGCCGGGCAAGCACCCGCCGATAACTCCGTCCCCGTCCCTGTTCAGCCCGAATGGCCTAGCGTGCGCCTGGCCCAGCGCGCGGCCCCCATGGTGCACACCCTCCAACGCAACATCGCCGAAGCCACAGACATCGTCTGGGGTGTTTGAGCCCAAGCGCCCGACCCCATCGCCCCCATCGCCCCCATCGCGACTGGGGCGTCGCTCCTACTTTGGGGCAGAGTGGGTGGCTCAGCGGGTGAAGGTGGCGCCGCTGAGTTTGTAGCCGGGCTTGATGTTGCGTTTGGCAAACCAGCCTTGGTTCATCTCCAGCACAAAGCGCACCGGCCGCGTTGAGCAATGCGAGTCATCGTTTTGGGGCTTCATGTCGGCCAAATTCACGATGGTGCCATCGTCGCCCACAAAAGCCGCCGTCAGCGGGATCAAGGTGTTGCGCATCCAAAAGCACTGGGTGCTGGCTTGCTCGAACACAAACAGCATGCCTTCGTGCTGCGGCATGTCCTTGCGAAACATCAGTCCGATCTGGCGCTGCTCGGGGGTCTGCGCCAGCTGCACATCGAGCAGGTGCATGCCCGCAGTCAGCTGTGTGCGGGGCAGGTTCATTTGTGCCGATTGCGCGTGCAGACCCGTGTGCAGCCCCAAGGCGGCCAGCAGCCAGACGCACTGCAAACTGCGGATGCATGACAACTGCGCAGCAAGAGAAGTCAGGAAGGCAGAAAAAAAGGCGAAAGGGGCAGCGGGCGCAGAAGTGGTCATGGCGGCAAGCAGGGGCAAAAACAAGACAGCCCCGAGCATAACGGCACTTTCAGTCGCCGCATGGCCCAGCCACACCCCGGCCACACACCGGTCGGCGCAGCGCCGGGGGGCATTCAGGCGGTGGTGGGTGGGGGCGAGCTGCTGTCCGAATAGCGGATGTTGATCGCCATCAGCCCCTTGGGCCCATCGGTCAGCTCAAAGTCAACCCGAGCGCCTTCTTTGAGGGTTTTAAAGCCCTCCATCTGGATGGCCGAAAAGTGCGCAAAGGCATCGGTCTCTCCACCGTCGGGTTGGACAAAGCCGAAGCCTTTGGCATCGTTGAACCATTTGACTGTACCGCTGGGCATGGCGTGTCTCCAATGTTTAAGCCAGTTTGAGGCGTCTTTGTCAAATTTGTCAATGTGAGGTTTTCCCCGATGGCGGTGCCCGGGCAAGGACTTTTTGTGCGCCCGGGCCTTGCGCCGAAATTCCCCCGATAGAATGAAATCATGGCAACGAAAAAACCTGTTTCTCCCACGCTGCCGCCTGATTTGACAAAACCGACAGGCGGTGGCGATTCCGTCGTGCTGGAGCGACGCGCTCAGCGCGTACAGCCCCCCCAGATGTACCAAGTGCTGATGCTCAACGACGACTTCACGCCCATGGAGTTTGTGGTGTTGGTCATTCAGGAGTTTTTCAGCAAAGACCGCGAATCGGCCACCCAGATCATGCTCAAGATCCACTTGGACGGCAAAGGCGTCTGCGGGGTTTACTCTCGCGACGTGGCTTCCACCAAGGTGGACCAAGTGCTGGACGCTGCAAAGCAAGCGGGACACCCCTTGCAATGCGTCTGCGAGCCCATTGAATAAACGCCATTCGTCTCCAACTACCCCCATCACCATCAACAGCAAGGCAAAAGGAAATCACATGATTGCCCAAGAATTGGAAGTCAGCCTGCACATGGCCTTTGTTGAGGCCCGACAGCAGCGCCACGAGTTCATCACCGTCGAGCACTTGCTGCTGGCCCTGTTGGACAACCCCAGCGCCGCCGAAGTGCTGCGCGCCTGCGCCGCCAACATGGACGACCTGCGCCAAGCCCTGGGCAACTTCATCAAAGACAACACGCCCCAAGTGGCGGGGACCGAAGAGGTGGACACCCAGCCCACCTTGGGGTTCCAGCGCGTCATTCAACGCGCCATCATGCATGTGCAGTCCACCGGCAGTGGCAAGAAAGAAGTCACTGGGGCCAACGTGCTGGTCGCCATCTTTGGCGAGAAAGACTCGCACGCCGTCTACTACCTGCACCAACAAGGCATCACCCGCCTGGACGTGGTCAACTTCATTGCCCACGGCATCCGCAAGAGCGACCCCCCAGAGGCCAGCAAATCGGCCGAATCGCCCGCCAGCCCGGACGGCGAAGAGGCCGCACAAGGCGGCGAGCGCAGCGAAAAAGCCTCGCCCTTGGAGCAGTACACCAACAACCTCAACCAAGC
>JAHECM010000067.1 GCA_024641725.1 Limnohabitans sp.
CACGGCGTCGCCGTTGAAGTTCACCACGCAAGCGGCTTCGCAAGGTGCGGGGCAGATGCGGCCGGTGAACTCGGGGAAGTTGTTGGTGCTGTGCAGCACCTCGATCGCGTTCTTCCAGTCGGCGCGGTACACCAGGTCGTTGAAGTCTGGAATGATGTTGTTGACCGGGCAACCGCTGTTGCAAAACGGTGTGCCGCAGTCCATGCAGCGTGCCGCCTGTGTCTTGGCCTGTTCATCGGTCAAACCGATGACGAACTCGCCGTAGTTTTTCAGACGCTCGGCGACGGGCTTGTAGCCCTCTTCGAGACGCTCATATTCCATGAAGCCAGTGACTTTTCCCATGATGCTATTCCTTCAATCTTGACGTTCGGCTCAGGCGGCCACAGGCTTGGCGGCCACGGCGTTGGCGGCCTTGGCTTTGCGGGCGTTGATCTCGCCCAAGGCGCGCTTGTATTCGTTGGGGAACACTTTGACGAACTTGGCGCGGGCCGTGGCCCAGTTGTCCAGCAACTCGCGTGCACGCTGGCTGCCGGTCCACTTGTGGTGGTCTTCCAGCAGCTTTTTCAGCTGAGCTTCGTCGGTTTGGTCGCGGTGCCACACAGTGCGGTCGATCTGCGCCACTTGCTCGGCGCTGGACAGCACTTTTTCCATGCTGACCATGGCGGTGTTGCAACGCGAGGCGAATTCGCCGTCTTCGTCGTACACATAGGCCAGACCACCGCTCATGCCCGCGCCAAAGTTGCGGCCGGTCTTGCCCAGCACCGCCACGGTGCCGCCGGTCATGTATTCGCAGCCGTGGTCACCAGTGCCCTCGACCACCGCAGTGGCGCCCGACAGGCGCACGGCAAAGCGCTCGCCCGCCACGCCCGCGAAGAAGGCTTCACCGGTGGTGGCGCCGTACATGACGGTGTTGCCCACGATGATGTTTTGCGACGCCACACCACGGAACTCCAGGCTGGGGCGCACCACGATGCGGCCACCCGACAAACCTTTGCCGGTGTAGTCGTTGGCTTCGCCGATCAGGTACAGGGTGATGCCCTTGGTCACAAACGCACCAAACGACTGGCCGCCAGTGCCTTCGAGCTGGATGCGGATGGTGTCGTCAGGCAGCCCCTCGGGGTGCACCTTGGTCACCGCGCCAGACAACATGGCACCGACCGAGCGGTTCACGTTGCGGGCCACTTCCATGAACTGGACTTTTTCGCCCTTGTCGATGGCGGCGCGGCTCTTGGCGATCAGCACGTTGTCGAGGGCTTTTTCCAGGCCGTGGTCTTGGGTTTGCACATGGCGCACATCGGCGTCCATGGTGACTTGGGGCACGGCCAGCAGGCGGCCAAAGTCGAGGCCTCGGGCCTTCCAGTGGCTCACGCCAGCACGCATGTCCAGCAGGTCAGCGCGGCCCACCAGGTCGTCGAACTTGGCAATGCCCAGCTGAGCCATGATCTGGCGCACTTCTTCGGCGATGAAGAAGAAGTAGTTCACGACATGCTCGGGCTTGCCGGTGAACTTGGCGCGCAGGGTCGGGTCTTGGGTGGCCACGCCCACAGGGCAGGTGTTGAGGTGGCACTTGCGCATCATGATGCAGCCTTCGACCACCAGCGGTGCGGTGGCGAAGCCGAATTCGTCAGCGCCCAAGAGCGCGCCGATGGCGACGTCGCGACCGGTTTTCATCTGGCCGTCGGCCTGCACACGGATGCGGCCACGCAAGCCGTTGAGCACCAGGGTCTGCTGGGTTTCGGCCAGGCCGATTTCCCAAGGCGAGCCCGCGTGCTTGACCGAGGACCATGGCGATGCACCCGTGCCGCCGTCGTGACCGGCGATGACCACATGGTCGGCCTTGCACTTGGCCACACCGGCAGCGATGGTGCCGACGCCGATTTCGGACACCAGCTTGACGCTGATGTCGCTGTGCGGGGCCACGTTCTTCAGGTCGTGGATCAGCTGGGCCAAGTCCTCGATGGAGTAGATGTCGTGGTGCGGAGGAGGCGAGATCAAACCAACGCCTGGCACCGAGTGGCGCAGCTTGCCGATGTACTCGGACACTTTGCCACCGGGCAGCTGGCCGCCTTCACCGGGCTTGGCACCCTGGGCCATCTTGATCTGGATCTGGTCGGCGCTGGACAGGTATTCGGCAGTGACACCGAAGCGGCCCGACGCGACTTGTTTGATGCGCGAGCGCAGCGAGTCGCCTGCCAGCAAAGGCAGATCGACTTCAACGTTGGCTTCGCCAATCACGCTCTTGAGCGAGTCGCCTTGCTTGATCGGGATGCCTTTGAGTTCGTTGCGGTAACGGTTGGCGTCTTCACCGCCCTCACCCGTGTTGCTCTTGCCGCCAATGCGGTTCATGGCCACGGCCAAGGTGGCGTGCGCTTCGGTGGAAATCGAGCCCAGCGACATCGCGCCGGTGGCGAAACGCTTGACGATCTCGGCAGCAGGCTCGACCTGCTCCAGCGGGATGGCTTTGGACGGGTCGATCTTGAACTCGAACAGACCGCGCAGCGTCATGTGGCGCTTGCTTTGGTCGTTGATGATCTGCGCGTATTCCTTGTAGGTGCTGAAGTTGTCGGCACGCGTGGCGTGCTGCAGCTTGGCAATCGCGTCTGGCGTCCACATGTGCTCTTCGCCACGGGCGCGCCAGGCGTATTCGCCGCCCGCGTCCAACAAGGTGGCCAGCACCGGGTCGTCGCCGAAAGCGGCGGTGTGCATGCGAATGGCTTCTTCAGCGATCTCGAACACGCCAATGCCACCCACGCGACTGGGGGTACCGGTGAAGTATTTGCCAATGGTTTCGCTGTTGATGCCGATGGCCTCGAACAACTGCGCACCGCAATACGACATGTAAGTGGACACGCCCATCTTGGACATGATCTTGGACAGGCCCTTGCCGATCGCCTTGACGTAGTTGTAGATGGCTTTGTCGGCCGACAGGTCACCGGGCAGTTCTTTGTGCAGCGCGGCCAGGGTTTCCATGGCCAAGTAGGGGTGGACGGCTTCGGCGCCGTAACCGGCCAACACGGCAAAGTGGTGCACTTCGCGGGCGGTGGCGGTTTCCACCACCAGGCCTGCGGTGGTGCGCAGACCTTCGGTCACCAGGTGCTGGTGAATGGCCGACAGCGCCAGCAGCGCGGGCACGGCCACCTGGGTGGCGCTCACGCCACGGTCGCTGATGATCAGGATGTTGTGGCCGCCCTTGATGGCGTCTACCGCTTCAGCGCACAGCGAGGCCAGCTTGGCCTCCACGCCTTCGCGGCCCCACAACACGGGGTAGGTGATGTCGAGCGTGGCGCTCTTGAACTTGCCTTTGGTGGCTGCGTCGATGTTGCGCAGCTTGGCCATGTCGGCAAAGTCCAAAATGGGCTGGCTCACTTCCAGGCGCATCGGGGGGTTGACTTGGTTGATGTCCAGCAAGTTCGGCTTGGGGCCGATGAAGGACACCAACGACATCACGATGGCTTCGCGGATCGGGTCGATCGGTGGGTTGGTCACCTGTGCGAACAACTGCTTGAAGTAGTTGTACAGCGGCTTGTTTTTGTCAGACAGCACGGCCAGCGGGCTGTCGTTGCCCATGGAGCCAATGGCTTCTTCACCGGCTGAGGCCATGGGGGCCAACAAGAACTTGATGTCTTCTTGGGTGGTGCCAAAGGCTTGCTGCAAGTCGAGCAAGGCCACGTCAGAGGCGGCGGCCACTGGGGCTGCGGCCACGTCGTCGAGCTTGATGCGCAGGTTTTCGATCCACTGCTTGTAGGGCTTGGCGCTGGCCAAACCGGCCTTCAACTCTTCGTCGTTGATCATGCGGCCTTGTTCCAAGTCGATCAGGAACATCTTGCCCGGCTGCAGACGCCACTTGCGCAGGATCTTGCTCTCAGGAATAGGCAGCACACCGGTCTCCGAGCCCATGATGACCATGTCGTCGTCGGTGATGATGTAGCGCGATGGGCGCAGGCCGTTGCGGTCCAGCGTGGCACCGATCTGGCGGCCGTCGGTGAACACGATGGAAGCGGGGCCGTCCCAAGGCTCGAGCATGGCGGCGTGGTACTCATAGAAGGCCTTGCGGCGCTCGTCCATGGTGGTGTGCTGCTCCCAAGGCTCGGGGATCATCATCATCACGGCCTGGCTGATGGGGTAGCCCGCCATCGTCAACAGTTCCAGGCAGTTGTCAAACGTGGCGGTGTCGGACTGGCCGGCGAAGCTGATGGGGTAGAGCTTTTGCAGGTCAGCAGCCAACACGGGCGAAGACATCACGCCTTCGCGGGCCTTCATCCAGTTGTAGTTGCCCTTGACGGTGTTGATCTCGCCGTTGTGCGCCACATAGCGGTAAGGGTGGGCCAGCGGCCACTCGGGGAAGGTGTTGGTCGAGAAGCGCTGGTGCACCAGACCCAAGGCCGAGACACAGCGCTCGTCTTGCAAGTCAAGGTAATAGGTACCCACTTGGTCGGCCAGCAGCAAGCCCTTGTACACCGCGGTGCGGCTGGACATGCTGGGGATGTAGTACTCGTTGCTGTGCGTGAGCTGCAGGTTTTGAATCGCGGCGCTGGCGGTCTTGCGGATCACGTACAGCTTGCGCTCCAGCGCGTCTTGCACGATCACATCGGCCCCCCGGCCAATGAAGATCTGGCGCATGATCGGCTCTTTTTCGCGCACGCGAGGTGACATGGGCATCTCGCGGTTCACCGGCACATCGCGCCAGCCCAGCACCACTTGGCCTTCGGCCTTGACAGCGCGCTCAAGCTCTTGCTCGCAAGCCATGCGCGAGGCGTGCTCTTTGGGCAAGAACACCATGCCCACGCCGTATTCACCAAAAGGCGGCAAGTTGATGCCTTGCTTGGCCATCTCGTCGCGGTACAGCGCGTCGGGCAGCTGGATCAAGATGCCGGCACCGTCGCCCATGAGCGCGTCCGCACCCACAGCACCCCGGTGGTCCAAGTTCTCCAAAATCTTGAGGGCCTGCGTCACGATGGCGTGGCTCTTTTGCCCTTTGATGTGCGCCACAAAACCCACACCGCACGCATCGTGCTCGTTGGCAGGGTCGTACAGACCGGTGGATTGGAAATGATCTTTATCAGCAGCCGTGGTCATGGCGCACTCCTAGGGTTTTTACGCAGGGAACAGAGTTTAATGCACAGCAGCATCCATGCCAAACAAATTAATTGGGGTCAGATCCCAATTAATTTGCCTCGCTTCAAAAACCAAAATTAATTGGGGACAGGTTCAATTCACCCTGGATGCCGATTCGTCTTGAACGGCCGCCCTGCCTTGCCCGGAGCCAATCGCCGCGTGGTGGACTGCTGCAACTCGCTCACAAAATCGGCCGATCCCAAAGCCCAGCCGGACAGGGCACTGCGGGTGAGTTGCTCCTTTTCAGACTGAGCCAAACCCGCTTGCACCAGCTCGGCATAGGCCGCCTCACGGGCGAAGGGCGTGTTGCCCAAGCCCCAAAAAAGGGCGTGCGGCGTCACCAATTTGTCGCTTGCCTGCCCAATACAGTGCCGATGGCTGGACCATTTGAAGTCGGCGGGCTGCGCCACCATGCCTGCCCGCACCGGGTTCAAGTCGATGTAGACCATGCAGGCCAACAGATAGCGCTCACTCTCAATCAGGTTGCTGCGGTAGCGCCCCTCCCACAGCGTGCCGGTGCGTTGGTGGCGCAAGTTGAAGTAGCGCACATAGGCCCGGCCCACCGCTTGCATCATCTGCGGCAAGCCCTCGTCGGTCTCAGGCGTGAGCAGCAGGTGAAAGTGGTTGTCCATGAGCACATAGGCATGGATGGCCACTTTGAAAGTTTGCGCATGCTCTTGCCACAGCCCCAGCAAACGCTGCCGGTCTGCGTCGTCACGCACGATGGCCTGTCGGTCATTGCCGCGCTGGATGACGTGGTGCGGGTAAGCGGCAACGGTGAGGCGGGGTTGGCGGGCCATCGCATGTCTCCTTCACGAAGATGAGCAGTTTAATTGGGATCTGACCCCAATTAAACGGTGGAAGGTGACAAGCCGCCATGGGTGTCCAATCTCCATTGGATTGAAAAAGTACATGCTTTAATATTCACAAAAAGCCATCAAAAGGGGCATCAATGAAACATTTTTTTGCGTCCGCTCTCATTTATTCACTTGGCTGGCTTGCACCTGCGGCGCACGGGATGACATTGGAACGCCAAGGAAGCGACTTGTATGCCACCGGGCCCACGGTTGATCCAGATTTTTTGGCGTTCAAACAAGCATTTGCCGAAGGGGGCATTGAGCGCCTGATATTGGTCAACGCACCCGGTGGCGATCTGTGGACCGGTATGCAGGTGGCCCGCATGGTGCAAGACGCTCGCATCAAAACGGTAGTCTCCGGCGAGTGCATGTCAGCCTGCTCGCTGATTTTCATGGCGGGGCAAGAACGTGCGTTTGGCACAGGTCATTTGCCCCGCACCACCATGGTGGGCATCCACGGTGCCCACGACTTAGACACCCAACGCGTCAATCCTGCTCACATGCCGCAAATGTACGCACTTTACAAGCAACAACTGGGTGACAAGTTTGACAAGGCGGTCATCAACCAGGCTTTGTACGACATCACCGAGTCGGGTGGGTTTTTGCGGGTGCGTGAGTTGCAACGCAATAAAGAGGTTGACAGAATTCCCTACTTTTGTCCCAGTCGGCAAACCATGCTCAAAGACTGTCAGAAGCACATCGGCAAAGATGCGCTCACACTGGGCATCGTGACCCAAGAGACCAGTGAAGTTCTGACATTACCGCCCAGCATGCGGACCCCGTTGGGATTTTATGGTCGGCAATTGCCCCCCGCCTCCGTCGATTTTCGGGAGCGTGGCGAAGCGCTGATTGATGCACTTTGCAAAGACCAGTGGCTGTGCAAAACCGCAGCCAACAGCACCATGGACAGCTACTTGACCAGCAACCACAACAAGGCTCTAGCCATGGGCTGGAACAAGCGCGGCTATGGCAACAGTTGGGGTTCAGATGAGCCTGGCTCGGCCATGCTTCGAGCGCTTTACGAGTGCAACCACGCCAAAAACAACCCCAAACTTTGCCGCCTGGTGGCCGTGAATGACCACGAGTTGCTGCCCTTCTATGAACAGGCGGCCAACGAAACAACGGCATTACTGAGCTCGCTCAAGCCACCCAGTGCAGCGTTGGAGGCAACCGAAAAAGTTGAACCTGGTAGCAGTTCGCCGCAGCGCCTGAGGCTGCCCGATGAAACCACAGGCATGACACCCAAAGGCTTGGACAGCATTGAACGCTGGGACACCACAGACGTGGTCAAAGCACTGACTGGCGAGCCACGCCCCGTGCTCATCGATGTCATGGCTAGCGGCCCCATGATCCCAGGTGCACTGGGATTTATCCATGGCGGACTGGCGTTTGAAAAAGCGGAGCAAGAGGCCGCTTATGCAGCGCGGTTTCGCAACATGCTGCAAGCGGCAGCACCTGACCTGAGCCAAGCTGTGGTGTTTTATTGCGCAAGCTCCGAATGCTGGCTGTCTGTCAATGCGGCCATGCGGGCCCAACAACTCGGCTACACGCAAGTCAAATGGTACCGGGGAGGCCTACAAGCTTGGACGCGCGCTGGCCTGCCAAGCCAACCGCGCTTGCCCGTTGCCGTTCTTTATTGATTTGGTGTGTGACATTTAATTGGGATCTGACCCCAATTAAATGGTGGAAGGTGACAAGCCGGGCCGGACTTCTTGCTTATGCTTGGGTCATGCACCACCAAACCCTTCGCATTGGCACGGGCGCTGGCTATGCCGGTGACCGCATCCCGCCCGCCGTGGAACTGGCCGAGCATGGCCAGCTGGACTATTTGGTGTTTGAGTGCTTGGCCGAGCGCACGATTGCGCTCGCGCAGCTCGAGCGCAGCCAGCATCCGCAGCGCGGCTTCGACCCGATGCTGGCCGAGCGGATGCGAGCGGTGCTCAAGCCCTGTGTGGCGCAGGGCACCCGCATCATCAGCAACATGGGCGCGGCCAACCCCTTGCAGGCGGGGCACGAGGTGCTGGCCATCGCACGCGAATTGGGCCTGCCGCAACTGAAAGTGGCGGTGGTGCTGGGTGACGATGTGCTGGCCACGCTGAGCCGCTTGACGCACGACGGCCTGGCCCTGCCCGTGCTCGACTCTGAGCAGACCCTGGCCGACCTGGCGCCGCAGCTGATTTCGGCCAACGCCTATTTAGGGGCCGAAGCTTTGCTGCCCGCGCTGCAGTCCGATGCACAGGTCATCATCACCGGCCGCGTGGCGGACCCTGCCCTCTTTTTGGCCCCCTTGATCCACCACTTTGGCTGGGCGCTGGACGATTGGCCACGTCTGGGCAAAGGCGTGCTGGTGGGGCATTTGCTCGAATGCGCAGCGCAGATCACCGGGGGCTACTTTGCCGACCCGGGCTTCAAGGACGTGCCCAACATGGCACGCCTGGGATTTCCGCTCGCCGAGGTCAGCGCCTCGGGCGATGCGGTCATCACCAAAGTGGCGGGCTCGGGCGGCTGCGTCACGGTGGCCACCTGCACCGAGCAGCTGCTCTATGAAATCGAGAACCCTGCGCGCTACCTGCAACCCGACGTGGTGGCCGACTTCTCACAAGTGCAGTTGCAGCAAGTTGGCCCCGACCGCGTGCAGGTCACGGGCGGCAGCGGCAGCCCGCGCACCGACACGCTCAAAGTCACCGTGGGTTACCGCGACGGCTTCATCGGCGAGGGGCAAATGTCGTATGCGGGGCTGGGCGCACAGGCACGCGGGCAACTGGCGTTGGACTTGGTGCGCGAACGCTTGGCCGCAGCGGGTTACGCTGACTTTGACAGCCGCTACGAGTTGATTGGCGTGAACGCCATCTGGGGCGGCCACTCTCCAGCCGCAGCCCCAGCAGCTGCCCCAGCCGCCTCGGCAGAACCCGCCGAAGTGCGTGCCCGCGTGGCGCTGCGCGTGCCCACGCAGCCGCAAGCGCAGCATGTGGCGCACGAAGTCGAGGCGCTATACCTCAACGGCCCGGCGGGCGGCGGTGGCGCCACACGCTCGGTGCGCGAGGTGATCGCCGCCGCCGCCGTGCTCATGCCGCGCAGCGCCATCCACACCAGCACCGTGCTGCTCAACACCGAAAGACTTTGACATGCTGCTGCGCGACCTGGCCCACACCCGCACGGGCGACAAAGGCGACCGCTCCACCCTGTCGGTCATCGCCTACGACCCCAAAAACTTTGCCCTGCTCGAAAAACACCTCACCACCGAGCGCGTGCGCCAGCATTACGCAGGCACGGTGCTCGGCCAGGTCGAGCGCTACAGCCTGCCCCGACTGGGCGCGCTCAACTTCGTCATGCACAAGGCCTTGGGCGGCGGCGTGACGCGGTCCTTGGCACTGGACGCCCACGGGAAATGCCTGAGTGCCAAACTGCTGGACCTTGTGATTGAATGAACCCCATCACTTCCACCAAGACCCACCCCATGAAACACACACACATCGCTGGTTTGCTGACCGTTGTTCTCGGCCTGGCCGCTGCATCCGCCCAAGCACAAACCTACCCCAGCAAGCCCATCAAAGCCATCGTGCCCTTTGCGGCCGGCAGCGCCACCGACCAAATTGGCCGGGCCTTTGCCCAAAAAATGTCCGAAGCTTTGGGCCAACCCATCGTGGTTGAAAACAAAGCGGGCGTGAACGGCATGCTGGGCGCGGACGCCGTGGCCAAAGCCAGCCCGGACGGCTACACCATCATGGTGGGCACCAACAGCACCAACGCCGCGCTCAAGAGCCTGATGAAAAAGCTGCCCTACGACCAGGACACGGCTTTCGCGCCCATCGGCTACATCGGCTCGGTGCCCTTGATCGTCGCCGTCAACAACGATGTGCCGGCCAAAAACCTCAAAGAACTCGTGGCCCTGGCCAAGTCCAAACCCACCCACGTGACCTTTGCCAGCGCCAGCACCTCGCAGCGCGTGTCCACCGAAGTGATGATGAGCATGTCCGGCATCGACATGACCCATGTGCCCTACAAGAGCGGGCCCGCCGCCATGACCGACCTGATCGGTGGGCAAGTCAACTTGTTCACGGCCGACTTCGCGGTCATGCTGCCGCAGGTCAAAGCAGGCAAGGTCCGAGGCCTGGCCGTCACGTCCACCCAGCGCTCCAAAGCCATTGCGGAGTTGCCCACCGTGAACGAAGCGCTGGGCCTCAAAGACTACGAGCTGATCGCCTACTTTGCGATGTTTGCCCCCGCAGGCACGCCAGCCGATGTGATCGCCAAACTCAACAAGGCGCTCAACGCGGCCGCCACCGACAAGGACATCATCGACAAGTTCTCGGCGATTGGCTTTGAGTCATCTCCCGGCAGCCCCGAGGCCCTGGCCCAGCGCAACAAGGCCGAAACGGCCAAATGGGCCAAAGCGATCCGGGACGCCAAGATTGAGGCGGAGTGAGGTCTCAACAAGCCGGGTAACGGGTTTCGGCCAGCGACTCCAAGCCAAACTCCTTGAGCAATTCGCGCAGCCGCTGCGCTGAATTGGCCTTCTTCTGACCGGTGTACTTGGCCAAAATCAGCTCGTTTTTCATGCTGTGCTCCCAGCCGACCAGCTCGGTCACGGTCACTTGGTAGCCCATCGCCTCCAAATACAAGCATCGCAGCACGTTGGTCAGCTGGCTGCCCATCTCGCGTGTGTGCAGCGGGTGCCGCCACAGTTCGGCCAGTGGCGTGCGTTGCAAATTGAGGGCCTTGTGTTGGTTGAGCACCCGCGCCAGCTCGGCTTGACAGCAAGGCACCAGCACCATGACTTTGGCGCGCTTGGCCAAGCCAAAAGCGATGGCGTCGTCGGTGGCGGTGTCGCAGGCGTGCAGGCCGGTGACCACGTCGATCTGATCGGGCAGCGCGGTGCTGCGCACCGACTCGGCCACGCTCAGGTTGAGAAACTGCATGCGCTCAAAGCCCAAATGCTGCGCCAACGCTTGGGACGACGCGACCAACTCGCTGCGGGTCTCGATGCCGTAAATCGTGCCCTGCCCCAAGGCTTTGAAAAACAAGTCGTACACGATGAACCCGAGGTAGGACTTGCCCGCGCCGTGGTCGGCCAAGGTTGGGCCATTGGCCGAAGGCGGCAACTCTTTGAGCAGCTTTTCGATGAACTGGTACAGGTGGTACACCTGCTTGAGTTTGCGGCGCGAGTCTTGGTTGATCTTGCCCTCGCGCGTGAGGATGTGCAGCGCTTTGAGCAACTCAATCGACTGGCCGGGGCGCAGGTCGAGCTGCTGGGCGGGGTCTTGGGATTTGGCGGCGGGCTTGGTTTTGGACATCTTTTGATTGTGCCTACTCACTTCGCACCAACCCCCAACGCGTCCCACCCCGCAGGCCCCAGCTTCTCCATGGTGGCCATGTTGACTTCGTAAATCATCTCGGCCTCGGGAAACGCCTCCACCGCGCGGTCAATGCTGGCCTCGCGGATCAGGTGCAGCGTGGGATAAGGGGATCGGTTGGTGTGGTTGGTGATGTCATTGGCTTGGGTGTCGGCAAACTGAAAGTCGGGGTGGAAGCTGGCCACCTGAAACTCGCCTTCCATGTCCAGCTCTTGCAGCACGAGGTCGACCTCGTCCAAAAAGTCGTTGAACTCCAAAAAGTCGCGCAGCATGTGCGGCACGATGAGCAGCACGGTTTCGCGCTCGTCAGGGCTGGCCGCTTGCAGCGCTTGCAACTGCTCGATCAGCTC
>JAHECM010000072.1:0-3434 GCA_024641725.1 Limnohabitans sp.
CCCCTGAGGCGCTGGCCGCACAGCCCTTGGTGGTGGTGGACTACGCCCACACGCCAGACGCGGTGACCCAGGCCTTGGGGGCCTTGCAATCGCTGGCGCGTCAGCGCGGCGGGCAATTGTGGTGCGTGCTGGGTTGTGGTGGTGACCGCGACCCGCACAAGCGCCCCTTGATGGCCGCCGCTGCCGAGGCCGCCGCCACCCGCGTGCTGCTGACCAATGACAACCCCCGCTCGGAGTCGCCCGAGGCCATCGTGGCCCAGATGGTGGCCGGCCTGAAGCGCCCCACGCAAGCGCAGGTCGTGCTCGACCGGGCTCAGGCCATCCGCCAGGCCGTGTCGCAAGCGGCCTCGGCCGATGTGGTGCTGGTGGCCGGCAAAGGCCACGAAGATTACCAAGAAACCGCTGGCGTGCGCCAGCCGTTTTCGGACATGCAGCAGGCGCAAGCCGCCTTGCTCACCCGCATGGAGGCGAGCGCATGAACACCCCCTTCACACCCATGCAGTTGTCGTTGGGCTTGGCACAGCGTTGGCTCAACGCCGCCCGTTGGGTGGGGCCCGCCGATGGGGTGGTGGCCCGTGTGCACACCGACAGCCGCAGCCTGCAAGCGGGCGACTTGTTTGTGGCGCTGCGCGGCGAGCGTTTCGATGCCAACCAGTTCATTGCCCAGGCCAAACGCCAAGGCGCGGTCGCCGTGTTGTGCGATGTGGCTGGCGAGGCCGCGGCCCAAGCCGCTGACCTGCCCGCTTTGGTGGTGCCCGACACCCGTGTGGCGCTCGCTGAGCTGGCCGCAGGTTGGCGTGCGCAGTTCAGTTTGCCTGTGGTGGCCGTGACCGGCAGCAACGGCAAAACCACGGTCACCCAAATGGTGGCCAGCATCTTGCGTGCCCATGCGGGCGACGCGGCCCTGTCCACACAGGGCAACCTGAACAACGACATTGGTGTGCCCCTCACTGTGCTGAATCTGCGCAGCCACCACCGCATGGCCGTGGTGGAATTGGGCATGAACCACCCGGGAGAAATCGCCGGCTTGGCCCGCATCGCCCAGCCCACGGTGGCCCTGGTCAACAACGCCCAGCGCGAACACCAAGAGTTCATGGGCACGGTGCAAGCGGTGGCCGAAGAAAACGGCGCCGTCTTGACCGCTTTACCCGCCGATGGCGTGGCCGTGTTCCCCGCCGATGACGCCTACACCGCGCTTTGGGCTGGCTTGGCGGCTGGGCGCAGCACGCAGTGTTTCTCGCTCGGGGGCGCTGCGCCAGGATCTGACGCAACTTTGCAGGCCTGCGACATCCGTGCCGCCGTGGTCGTTTGGCGCGCAGGCGCTTGGCAGTTCACGCTCAAAACGCCGCAGGGCACTGCGCCGGTGACGCTGCACATTGCCGGACGCCACAACGTCAAAAACGCCTTGGCGGCTGCGGCTTGCGCATTGGCTGCCGGGGTGCCGCTGGCGGCGGTGGCGCAAGGCTTGCAGGCCTTCGAGCCGGTCAAGGGCCGCTCGCGCGCACTCACCCTTGCCGGGGGTGAGATTTCGCTGGTTGACGACACCTACAACGCCAACCCCGACTCGGTGCTGGCTGCCATCGACGTGCTCGCCGAGTTGCCCGCGCCGCGCTTGTTGGTGCTCGGGGACATGGGCGAAGTCGGCAACCAAGGCCCGCAATTCCATGCCGAAGTCGGGGCTTACGCCGCCCAACGCGGCATTGAGTCGCTCTACACCTTGGGTGACTTGTCGGTACACGCCAGCCGTGCTTTTGGCCGGGGGCAACATTTTGCAGACATGGCAGCCCTGCAAGGGACTGTGCACACCGTGTGGCGCGATTTTTCCAGCATCGTGGTCAAGGGCTCGCGCTTCATGAAAATGGAGCGCGTGGTCGAGACCTTGACGCAACAAGACCAAGAAACACAGAAAGGGGAGGCGCATGCTGCTTAGCCTGGCCCAGTGGTTGCAAGGCCTGTACCCCGAGTGGGGCTTCTTGCGCATTTTTCAATACATCACGTTCCGCGCGGTGATGGCGGCCATGACCGCCTTGATGATGGGCCTGGCCTTGGGGCCCGCCGTGATCCGCCGCCTGACCTCGCTCAAGATCGGCCAGCCCATCCGAGGCTACGGCATGGAGAGCCACCTGTCCAAAAGTGGCACCCCCACCATGGGCGGGGTCTTGATATTGCTGGCGATCGCCGTCTCCACCTTGCTGTGGTTTGACCTGTCCAACCGCTTTGTCTGGATTGTGTTGATCGTGACCTTTGGCTTTGGTGCGATCGGCTGGGTCGATGACTGGCGCAAAGTCGTCAACAAAGACCCCGAAGGCATGCGCTCTCGCGAGAAGTATTTCTGGCAATCCGTGATCGGCCTGCTGGCCGCACTTTATTTGGTGTTCAGCATCTCCGAAAGCTCCAACCTGCGGGTGTTGGACCTGTTCTTCAAATGGGTGATGTCCGGCTTTGACTTGAACCTGCCCCCCAAAGCGGGCTTGCAGCTGCCGTTTTTCAAAGAAGTCAGCTACCCCTTGGGCGTGTTGGGCTTTGTGGTGATGACCTACTTGGTGATCGTGGGGGCCAGCAACGCGGTGAATTTGACCGACGGCCTGGACGGCCTGGCCATCATGCCCGTGGTCATGGTCGGCTCCGCGCTGGGGGTGTTTGCCTACGTGACCGGCAGTTCGGTGTATGCCAAATACCTGTTTTTGCCCTACATCCCCGGAGCGGGCGAGTTGATGGTGTTTTGCTCGGCCATGGCCGGGGCAGGCTTGGCCTTTTTGTGGTTCAACACCCACCCGGCGCAAGTGTTCATGGGCGATGTGGGCGCGCTGGCGCTGGGCGGCGCATTGGGCACGGTGGCGGTCATCGTGCGCCAAGAAATCGTGCTGGCCATCATGGGCGGCATCTTTGTGGTCGAGGCCTTGTCGGTCATGGCCCAGGTGACGTACTTCAAGTACACCAAAAAGAAATACGGTGAAGGCCGCCGCATCCTGAAGATGGCGCCGTTGCACCACCACTTTGAAAAGACCGGCTGGAAAGAAACCCAAGTGGTCGTGCGGTTTTGGATCATCACCATGCTGCTGTGCTTGGTCGGTCTGTCGACCTTGAAGCTGAGGTAAACCATGCAGCTCCAAGGCCAACACATCCTCATCCTCGGTCTGGGCGCCTCTGGCCTGGCCATGGCCCGCTGGTGCGCGCACCAGGGAGCCGAGGTGACGGTGGCCGACACGCGCGAGCAACCCCCTCAACTGGCCACGCTGCAAGCCGAGTGGCCTGCCGTGCGCTTTGTGGCGGGGCCATTGGTGGCTGCGCTGGTGGAGGGCAGCTCGGTGCGGGCCGTGTTCCGCAGCCCCGGCTTGGCACCCGACGTGGTGGCCCCCGTGGTGGACGCTGCCCGCGCCATGGGCCTGTGGCAAGGGGGTGAGCTCAGCTTGTTTGCGCAGGCCTTGCAGACC
>JAHECM010000072.1:3534-4717 GCA_024641725.1 Limnohabitans sp.
CGGCTGTCGGCCATGGCCCGCGTGTTGCCGCAGGTGTGGGTGTTGGAGTTGTCCAGCTTTCAGCTCGACAGCAGCGATGGCTTTGAGCCCAGCGCGGCCACCGTGCTCAATGTGTCGCAAGACCACTTGGACTGGCACGGCAGCATGGCGGCCTATGCCGCAGCCAAAGCGCAGATCTTTGGCCAACAAGGCTTGATGGTGCTCAACCGCGAAGACGCCCAGGTGCTGGCCATGCGGCCCGAGCCGGTCCGCATGAAACTGCAGCGCCCCGTGCAGCGCGCATGTGTGCTGTTTGGCGGTGACATGCCCCAACGCCCTGGCGACTACGGCATCGAGAGCGTGAACGGCATGAGCTGGTTGGTGCGCGCCCTGGAGGCCGACGAGACCCGCAAACGCCGCAAAGGCGAGGAAGAAGAAATCCACATCCAGCGCCTCATGCCTGCAGACGCCTTGCGGATTCGAGGGCGTCACAACGCCATCAACGCCTTGGCCGCGCTGGCGCTGGCCCACAGCGCCGGATGCGCGCTGGGCCCCATGCTGTATGGCTTGCGCGAGTACCGAGGAGAGCCGCACCGCGTGGAGCCCATCGCCGTGATCGATGAGGTCGAATATTTTGACGACAGCAAAGGCACCAACGTCGGCGCGACCGTGGCGGCATTGCAGGGCCTGGGGGCCGAGCGCCGGGTGGTGGCCATATTGGGTGGAGACGGCAAAGGCCAAGATTTCTCGCCCTTGCTGGCCCCTGTGGCGCGTTATGCCCGGGCCGTTGTGATGATCGGGCGCGATGCGCCAGCGATCCGCGCCGCATTGCTCACTGCAGGCGTGCCCTTGCAAGACGCCGCCAGCCTGCCAGACGCCGTTGCGCAAGCCAAAGCCCTGGCCCAGCCCGGTGACGCGGTGATCCTGTCGCCCGCCTGCGCCAGTTTTGACATGTTCAAACACTACGAGCACAGGGCCGAAGTGTTCTGCCAAGCCGTCGCTGCGCTGGCCGAGCCAGCGGGCATCAGCATGGGGGGCACACTGTGATCGCTGCCCTGTACGACCGCTTCCAATCGGGCCTGGTCCGCGTGACGGGCCTGTGGGGCGGCGACGCTGCGGCCAAGCAGGCCGGCCCCACCCAGGGCTTGCCGGTCAATTTGGGCGGCTACGAGTTTGCCCGGCCACCGCAAGGGGCTGCGGCGCG
>JAHECM010000072.1:4817-11632 GCA_024641725.1 Limnohabitans sp.
GCCATCATCGCCATGGGCATCTTGTTCTTGGGCGGGGTGAATGCCCGCATGTTCTTTGTGATTTTGGGCGTGCTGGTGTTTGCCTTTGTCATGATGATCGTCATGTCGCCCTGGCGGCGCGACCGCATCTTTGCCTACCTCGATCCCTTCAGCGCCGAATACGCGCTGGGCAAGGGCTACCAGTTGACCCACTCGCTGATTGCCATCGGGCGCGGTGAGGTGTTTGGGGTCGGTTTGGGCGGCAGCGTCGAGAAATTGCATTGGCTGCCCGAGGCGCACACCGACTTCTTGCTGGCGGTGATCGGCGAAGAGTTCGGTTTGGTCGGGCTGACGGTGGTGATTTGCCTGTTCTTGTGGCTGTCGCGCCGCATCATGGTGATTGGCCGCCAGGCGATTGCGCTGGACAAAGTGTTTGCCGGCTTGGTCGCACAAGGGGTGGGCATTTGGATCGGCTTTCAATCCTTCATCAACATGGGTGTGAACCTGGGGGCCTTGCCCACCAAGGGCCTGACGCTGCCCCTGATGAGCTACGGGGGCTCGGCCATCATGATGAACTTGATCGCCCTGGCGATCGTGTTGCGCATCGATGCCGAGAACAAACGCATGATGCGGGGGGGGCGAGAATGAGCCCGCGTTGCGCCCTGATCATGGCCGGTGGTACCGGCGGCCACATTTTTCCAGGTTTGGCCGTGGCTGAGGCCTTGCGCGATGCAGGTTGGCGCGTGCATTGGCTGGGAGCGCCCGACAGCATGGAGTCCGAATTGGTGCCGCCACGCGGCTTCGCCTTCGAGGCGGTGCAGTTCGGGGGGGTGCGCGGCAAAGGGCTCAAAACCTTGGCGCTGCTGCCTTTCAAGCTGCTGCGCGCATTTTGGCAAAGCCTGCAAGTGGTGCGCCGGGTGCAGCCCGATGTGGTGCTGGGTCTGGGGGGGTACATCACCTTTCCGGGCGGCATGATGGCCAGCTTGCTGGGCAAGCCCGTGGTGCTGCATGAGCAAAATTCGGTGGCCGGTTTGGCCAACAAAGTGCTCGCCCGTGTGGCCGACCGGGTGTTCAGCGCCTTCCCGAACGTGTTGCCCGGGGCCGAATGGGTGGGCAACCCCTTGCGCCCCGCCTTCACCGCGCAAGCGCCGGTGGCCGAGCGCTTTGCGGGCCGCAGTGGCCCGCTCAAGCTGTTGGTGGTGGGCGGCAGTTTGGGGGCCAAGGCCCTCAACGACATCGTGCCGCAAGCGCTGGCCTTGATTCCCGCAGAACAGCGTCCACAGGTCACGCACCAAAGCGGCGCGAAACAAATCGATGCCCTGCGCGCCAGTTATGCGGCGGCGGGTGTGCAGGCCGAGTTGACCCCGTTCATTGACGACACGGCCAGCGCGTTTGCGCAGGCCGACCTGGTCATCGCCCGCGCTGGCGCCAGCACCGTGACCGAAATCGCTGCCGTGGGCGCGGCGGCGTTGTGGGTGCCTTTTCCGTTCGCGGTGGATGACCACCAAACCACCAATGCCCAGTTTTTGGTCGCACACGGCGGCGGCTGGTTGGTGCCGCAGGCCGACTTGACGCCCGCCGACTTGGCCCAGCGCCTGGCGCAGATGAGCCGCACAGAATTGCAATCGCGCGCCGAAAAAGCGCACCAACACAGAAAAACAAACGCCACACGGGAGGTCGTGATGGCTTGTGAGGAGCTGGCCGCATGAAACACGCCATCCGCAACATCCACTTCATCGGCATTGGCGGCTCGGGCATGAGCGGCATTGCCGAAGTGCTGCTCAACCTGGGCTACCAGATCTCAGGCTCTGACCTGTCTGACAGCGCGACGCTGCGGCGTTTGGCTGCGCTGGGCATCGAGACCCAAGTGGGCCATGCCGCTGCCAACGTCAAAGACGCCGATGCGGTGGTCACCTCCACCGCCGTCAAATCCGACAACCCCGAGGTGTTGGCTGCGCGCGAGCGGCACATTCCCATCGTGCCGCGCGCCGTGATGCTGGCCGAACTCATGCGCATGAAGCAAGGCGTGGCCATTGCAG
This sequence comes from Limnohabitans sp., assembly GCA_024641725.1. Taxonomy (GTDB): domain Bacteria; phylum Pseudomonadota; class Gammaproteobacteria; order Burkholderiales; family Burkholderiaceae_C; genus Limnohabitans_A. The sequence continues at coordinate 6,836 of JAHECM010000072.1, forward strand.
GCACGCACGGCAAAACCACCACCACCAGCCTGGTGGCCAGTGTGCTGGCCGAGGCTGGGCTGGACCCGACATTTGTGATTGGCGGACGATTGAACAGCGCTGGCGCCAACGCCAAACTGGGCACGGGTGACTACATCGTGGTCGAGGCCGACGAATCCGATGCTTCTTTCTTGAACCTGCTGCCGGTGATGGCGGTGGTGACCAACATCGATGCCGACCACATGGAAACCTACGGTCACGACTTCGGGCGTCTGAAGTCGGCCTTTGTGGACTTTTTGCACCGCATGCCGTTTTATGGCACGGCCATCGTGTGCTCGGACGATCCAGGCGTGCAGTCCATTTTGGCGGACATCGCCCGTCCGGTCACGACCTATGGCCTGCGTGAAGGCGCGCAAGTGCGCGCCGTCAACGTGCGGGCCGAGCATGGCGAGATGCACTTCACGGTGCAGCGGCGCAACGGTGTGACGATGCCCGATCTTGAACTGGTGCTGAACCTGCCAGGTGACCACAATGTGCTCAACGCCCTGGCTGCAGTGGCCGTGGCGGTGGAGCTGAACGTGCCCGACGCAGCGGTGCAAAAAGCCTTGGCCCAATTCAAGGGCGTGGGGCGGCGCTTTCAGCGCTATGGCGAGGTGAGCACGGCAGACGGCCAAGGCCGCTTCACCGTGATCGACGACTACGGCCACCACCCGGTGGAGATGGCCGCCACGCTGGCCGCAGCACGCGGGGCGTTCCCAGGCCGCCGCTTGGTGCTGGCGTTTCAGCCGCACCGCTACAGCCGCACCCGCGATTGCTTTGAAGATTTCGTCAAGGTCATTGGCCAAGGCTGCGACAGCGTGTTGCTGTCCGAGGTTTACGCTGCCGGAGAAGCGCCGATCGTGGCCGCCGATGGCCGATCACTTGCCCGCGCTTTGCGTGTGGCGGGCAAAGTCGAGCCGGTGTTTGTGGACCAAATTGCCGACATGCCCGAGGCCGTGCGCAGCAATGCGCGTGACGGCGATGTGGTGATCTGCATGGGGGCTGGCTCGATCGGTGCGGTGCCTGGCCAATTGGTCGAGCTCGGAGGTGTGGCATGAACACCAGTGCGCACAACTTGGGCAAAGTGGCGGTGCTGATGGGCGGGCGCTCTGCCGAACGCGATGTATCGCTCATGTCGGGCGGCGGCGTGCTCAAGGCGCTGTTGGCCAGCGGGGTGGACGCCCACGCTTTTGACCCGGCGCAGCGCGAGCTGAGCGACTTGAAGCGCGAAGGTTTTGACCGCTGCTTCATTGCGCTGCATGGGCGTTACGGTGAAGACGGCACGGTGCAAGGTGCGCTGGAGCTGCTGGGCATACCCTACACCGGCTCGGGGGTGATGGCGTCCAGCATCGCCATGGACAAGACCATGACCAAGCGGGTCTGGCTGGCCGAAGGCCTGCCCACCCCGCGCTACGTGCTGGTGCGCCGCGAACAGCTGGCCACGGTGTCGGTGCAACAACTGGTGAGCGAGCTCGGTTTGCCCATGATTGTCAAGCCCGCTCGCGAAGGCTCCTCCATTGGCGTGAGCAAGGTCACCCACACCGAACAAATTGCAGCGGCCTTGAGTCAGGCCGCCCAATGCGACGCCGACATTTTGTGCGAGCAGTGCATCGTGGGTGACGAGGTGACGTGCCCGGTCTTGGGCGAGGGCGAGGCCGCACAGGCCCTGCCGGTGATCCGCATCGTGGCCCCCGAGGGCAATTACGACTACCAAAACAAATACTTCACCAACGACACCCAATACCTGGTGCCATGCGGCTTGCCTGCTGCAGAGGAATCCGTCATCCAAGCGCTGGTGCTCAAGGCCTACCAAGTGCTGGGCTGCAGGGGTTGGGGGCGTCTGGACGTGATGATTGACGCGGCCACGCGGCAGCCTTATTTGCTGGAAATCAACACCTCGCCCGGCATGACGGGGCACTCGCTGGTGCCCATGTCGGCGCTGGCGGCAGGCACCAGCTACGAGGCGCTGTGCTGCCAGTTGCTGGCATCGACGGCCTTGGACCACGCCCCCGAGGTGATCGGATGAAAACCTCCGCGCCACTGCCGCTGGACATCCGGCTCATGAACATGACCGCAGGGGTGATGCTGATGATGCTCGCCTTGTTGGTGCTGGCGGCAGGCGCTTCATGGTGCCTGCGGCATCCCATGTTTGCCATCCGTGCCATCACCGTGCAAGGGGAGGTGACGCACAACAACGCCATCACACTGCGCGCAAACGTGGTGCCGCATTTGAGTGGCAATTTCTTCACCCTCAGCCTGGAGCAGGCGCGGCAGTCGTTTGAGGCGGTGCCTTGGGTGCGCTCGGCGGTGGTGCATCGTGAGTTCCCCAACCGTTTGCGGGCGGAATTGCTCGAGCACCAGCCGTTGGCGCTGTGGGGCGAGGACGGGGCCAACACCTTGCTCAACCAACAGGGCCAGGTGTTTGAGGCGAATGTGGACGAGCTGGACATGGGCGATCTGCCGCGCCTGAATGGGCCTGCGGCGCAGTCGCCAGAGGTGCTGCAGATGTACCGCCACCTCCAACCGATTTTTGCAGCGGCAGACATGGGCATCGAGCACTTGGAGCTCAGCCCTCGGGGCAGCTGGCGTGTGGTGACAGACCGCGAGGCCAAGCTGGAGCTTGGGCGTGGCAACTTGGCCGAAACGGCGCAGTTGGTGCAGCAATTTTTGCGCACCTTGTCGCAAGTCACGGCCAAGTATGGCCGCACGCCCACCGCCTTGGCGGGGGCCGATTTGCGGCACAAAGATGGGTATGCCTTGCGCCTGAAGGGCGTGAGCACAGTGGAGGCCGCGCAGGGCAAGAAGCCCTGAGCAATGGCGAAGTGAAACATTGAACAAGAAACGGTGAACACAATGGCAAAAGAGTACAAAGATCTGGTGGTGGGTCTGGACATTGGCACCTCCAAAGTCATGGCGGTGGTGGCCGAGGTGCTGCCCGATGGCGAGCTCAAGATCGCCGGTTTGGGCATCGCGCCGGGCAATGGCCTCAAGCGCGGCGTGGTGGTCAACATCGACGCCACGGTGCAAAGCATTCAGCAAGCCCTCAAAGAGGCTGAGCTGATGGCCGACTGCAAGATCACGCGGGTCAATTGCGGCATCACCGGAAGCCACATTCGCGGGCTGAACTCCAGTGGCATGGTGGCGATCAAGGACAAAGAAGTCACCCAAGCCGACGTGGCGCGGGTGATGGAGACGGCCCGAGCCATCAACATCTCGACCGATCAGCGTTTGCTGTTGGTGGCGCCGCAAGAGTTCGTGATCGACGGCCAAGACGTGAAAGAGCCCATTGGCATGAGCGGCATGCGACTCGAAGCCAAGGTGCACATCGTGACCGGCGCGCAAAGTGCGGCCGAAAACATCATCAAATGCGTGCGCCGTTGCGGCCTGGAAGTCGAGCAACTTTTACTCAATCCCCAATCGTCGAGCCTGGCCGTGCTGACCGAAGACGAGCGTGAGCTGGGGGTGGTGTGCGTGGACATTGGCGCGGGCACGACGGACGTGGCGATTTTTGCCAACGGCTCCATTCGCCACACGGCCGTGATTCCGATTGCGGGCGACTTGATCACCAGCGACATCGCCATGGCTTTGCGCACGCCCACCAAAGACGCCGAAGACATCAAGGTCGAGAGCGGTTACGCCAAGCAAATGCTGGCCGACCCGGACGCGCAAGTCGAGGTGCCCGGTTTGGGCGATCGCGGCCCGCGCATGCTCAGCAGGCAGGCGCTGGCGGGCGTGATCGAGCCGCGCATTGAAGAGATTTTTTCGCTGGTTCACCAAGTCATCCGCGAGTCCGGTTACGAAGAAGTGTTGTCCTCGGGCATCGTGCTCACAGGCGGCAGCGCGGTCATGCCCGGCATGCTGGAGCTGGGCGAAGACATCTTCCTCAAGCCCGTGCGCCGGGGCGTTCCAAAGTACGCGGGGTCGCTGGCCGACATGGTGAGCCAGCCGCGTGCTGCCACCGTGATGGGCTTGCTCGAAGAAGCCCGCCTGGCCCGCTTGCGGGGCTTCAAAGTTACCCAGAAAAAGAGCTCGGTCAACAACACCTTCAGCCGCCTCAAAGACTTCATCGTGGGGAACTTCTGATGAACTGGCTCAAACGATTTCAGGCCCGCAGCAGCCCCCCGGCCCTCATCCGATGTCGATGTTGAAAAGCATCAACCCATTTTCAAAAATTCAAAACAAATCAGGCAACTGCAACCATTTAGGAGAAAGCACCATGAGCATTGAAATGATCGCCACAGAAGAGTTCAACCAAGGCACCCAGATCAAAGTGATCGGCGTGGGCGGCGGCGGCGGCAATGCCGTCGAGCACATGATCGAGCGCCAAGTCCAAGGCGTCGAGTTCATCTGCGCCAACACCGACGCGCAGGCCCTGGCCCGCAGCGCGGCCCACCGTTTTGTTCAGCTGGGCCAAACCGGCCTGGGCGCTGGCAGCAAGCCCGACAAGGGCCGTGAAGCCGCCGAGAGCGCCGAAGCCGAAATCCGCGCCGCCATCGAAGGCGCACACATGTTGTTCATCACCGCCGGCATGGGCGGCGGCACGGGCACAGGCGCTGCGCCTGTGATCGCCCGCGTGGCCAAGGAGATGGGCATTTTGACCGTGGGCGTGGTGACCAAGCCTTTCGAGTTTGAAGGCGGTCGCCGCATGAGCAATGCCGACCAAGGCATGCAAGAGCTCGAAGCCAACGTGGATTCGCTGATCGTGGTGCTCAACGAGAAACTGTTGGAGCTGCCCGGTGGCGAAGACATGACGCAAGACGAGGCCTTTGCCCACGCCAA
>JAHECM010000080.1 GCA_024641725.1 Limnohabitans sp.
AAGACGGTTTTTACGTCAACCTGGGCATCGGCATCCCCACGCTGGTGGCCAACTTTGTGCCTGCCGACAAAGAAGTCTGGTTGCAAAGCGAAAACGGCATGCTGGGCATTGGCCCGTTCCCGACCGAAGACGAGGTCGATGCCGACCTGATCAACGCGGGCAAACAGACGGTGACGACCATCAAAGGCTCGTCCATCTTTGGCAGCGAGCAGTCGTTTGCCATGATCCGTGGCGGCAAGATCAACCTGTCCATCTTGGGCGCCATGCAAGTGAGCGAAAAGGGCGATCTGGCCAACTGGATGATCCCCGGCAAGATGGTCAAGGGCATGGGCGGCGCGATGGACTTGGTGGCGGGCGTCAAGCGCGTGATCATCTTGATGGAGCACGTCGCCAAAAAGAAAGACGGCACCGAAGACATGAAGATTTTGCCCAGCTGCACACTGCCCCTGACGGGCGTGGGCGTGGTGGACCGCATCATCACCGACATGGCCGTCATGGACGTGACCGATGCGGGCCTGAAAGTGGTGGAGCTGGCCCCGGGCGTGACGCCTGAGGCGCTGCAAAGCAAAACTGGGGTCAAGTTGATCTTCTGATCACCCGCTCACTGAGCCCTGAAACGACAAAGGCCCCTGGTGGACACACCAGGGGCCTTTGTTATTTTGGAGCGGGTGATGGGGATCGAACCCACGTTATTTGCTTGGGAAGCAAGAGTCCTACCATTGAACGACACCCGCGAAGGGTTGTAGTTTACTTCAGGATGTCGCCCATGCAGAGGTACTTGAGTTCCACGTAGTCTTCAATGCCATGGCTCGAGCCTTCGCGGCCCAAGCCCGACTGCTTGACGCCGCCAAACGGCACGTGTTCGGTCGCCAAAATGCCCACGTTGATGCCGACCATGCCGTATTCCAGTGCCTCGCTCACGCGGAAGATGCGGCCCACGTCGCGGCTGTAGAAGTAGCTGGCCAAGCCAAACTCGGTGTTGTTGGCCGCATCGATCGCTTCTTGTTCGGTCTTGAATTTGAAGATCGGCGCGAAGGGGCCAAAGGTTTCTTCTTTGGCGCAGACCATGTCGGCGGTGGCGTCGGCGATCACGGTGGGCTCAAAAAACTGCCCATTCAGGCGCTTGCCGCCCACCAGCACACGGCCGCCTTTGGCCAGCGCATCTTTCACATGGCGCTCGACCTTGTCCAGCGCGGCAGGCTCGATCAAGGGGCCTTGGTTCACGCCAGCGGCAAAGCCATTGCCCACCTTGGCGGTGTTTTTGACCAGGTTGGCGAACTTGGTGGTGAACTCCTCGTACACCGACTCCTGCACATAAATGCGGTTGGAGCACACACAGGTCTGGCCCGCGTTTCGGTACTTGCTGGCAAAAGCGCCTTCCACGGCGCTGTCGATGTCAGCGTCTTCGAACACGATGAAGGGGGCATTGCCACCGAGCTCGAGCGACATTTTTTTGACCGTGGGGGCCGACTGCGCCATCAAGATGCGGCCCACTTCGGTAGAGCCCGTGAAGCTGATGTGGCGCACCACGTCGCTCGCGCACAGCACCTTGCCCACGGCAATCGAGTTGTCGCTGTCTGCGGTGACCATGTTGAGCACGCCCGCCGGAATGCCCGCACGGATCGCCAGCTCGGCGGCGGCCAGTGCGGTGAGCGGTGTCAGCTCAGCGGGTTTGATGATGACCGGGCAGCCTGCGGCCAGTGCTGGGGCCACTTTGCGGGTGATCATGGCCAGCGGAAAGTTCCAGGGCGTGATGGCCGCGCACACGCCAATGGGCTGGCGCAGCACCATCAGGCGGCGGTTGTTGTCGAACTGGGGCAGCGTCTCGCCATTGATGCGCTTGGCTTCTTCGGCAAACCACTCGACAAAGCTGGCCCCATAGGCCACTTCGCCTTTGGCTTCGGGCAAGGGTTTGCCTTGCTCAGCGGTCATGATGCGGCCCAAATCGTCTTGGTTGGCCATCAGCAGGTCAAACCACTTGCGCATGATGATGCTGCGCTCTTTGGCGGTTTTGGCTCGCCATGCGGGCCAAGCGGCATTGGCAGCGGCAATGGCCGCTTCGGTTTCGGCTGGCCCCAGGTTGGCCACATCGGCCAAGTGCGCGCCCGTGGCCGGGTCGTGCACCGCAAAGCGGCTGCTGCCTGCGACCCATTGGCCACCAATCAAGGCGTCTGTTTTGAGCAAGCTGGGGTCGTTCAGCTGGGCGAGTGGGGATGTTTTCATGTCCATGGGGGTCTCCATCAAGCGATTGGCAATGTCCGGCCGAGTTTGCCACGGGCGGCAGGGCTGTGCAGTTGTGTGGGAGACACGGCGGCTCCTACAAGAGGGGAATCGCGCACGGGGTGCGGCTCCTACGGGGGAGGCAGCTGCGAACAGCGGCAAACTTATAATGCACGGTTGCACTTTTAGCAGAACAAAACCATGAGCCAACCCGCCATCTCCGTTGCCGACATTCGCAAGACCTTTTTGGACTTTTTTGCGTCCAAGGGCCACACCGTGGTGCCTTCCAGCTCCCTGGTGCCGGGCAATGACCCCACTTTGATGTTCACCAACTCGGGCATGGTTCAGTTCAAAGACGTGTTTTTGGGTTCCGACAAGCGTTCTTACGTGCGCGCCGCCTCGGTGCAAGCTTGCCTGCGCGCCGGGGGCAAGCACAACGACCTCGAAAACGTGGGCTACACCGCCCGCCACCACACCTTTTTCGAGATGCTGGGCAACTGGTCGTTTGGCGACTACTTCAAGCGCGAATCGCTCGAATGGGCCTGGGAGCTGCTGACCCAGGTCTACAAGCTGCCTGCCGACAAGCTCTATGCCACGGTCTACCAAGAGGACGACGAGGCCTACGGCATATGGGAAAACATCTTTGTCAAAGCGGGCTGGACGCCTGAGCGCATCCAAGCCGAAACCCGCATCATCCGCATTGGTGACAACAAAGGTGCCCGCTACAAGAGCGACAACTTCTGGATGATGGCCGACACCGGCCCCTGCGGCCCTTGCTCTGAAATCTTCTACGACCACGGCGACCACATCCCCGGCGGCCCACCCGGCAGCCCCGACGAAGACGGCGACCGCTTCATCGAAATTTGGAACAACGTGTTCATGCAGTTCAACATGGCCGAAGACGGATCGGTCACGCCGCTGCCCGCGCCTTGCGTGGACACCGGCATGGGCCTCGAGCGTCTGGCAGCCATCTTGCAACACGTGCACAGCAACTACGAGATCGACATTTTTGATGCCCTCATCAAAGCCGCCGCCCGCGAAACCGGCTGCACCGACCTGAGCCACAAGAGCTTGCGGGTGATTGCCGACCACATCCGCGCGACATCTTTCTTGGTGAGCGACGGCGTGGTGCCCAGCAACGAAGGCCGGGGCTATGTGCAGCGCCGCATCATTCGCCGCGCCATCCGCCACGGCTATTTGCTTGGCAAAAAGACCCCGTTCTTCCACAAGCTGGTGCCCGACTTGGTCAAGCTCATGGGCGCGGCTTACCCCAACATGGCGTCACAAGCCGAGCGCATCACCGACATCTTGCGCATCGAAGAAGAGCGCTTCTTTGAGACGCTGCAAAGCGGCATGCAGATTCTGGACGCGGCCCTCGAAGGTGGCGTGAAGGTCTTGCCCGGCGAAGTGGCCTTCAAGCTGCACGACACCTATGGCTTCCCGCTCGATTTGTCGGCCGATGTGTGCCGCGAGCGTGACTTGAGCGTGGACGAAGCCGGGTTTGCCGTGGCCATGGAAAAGCAAAAAGCCCAGGCCCGCGCTGCAGGCAAGTTCAAGATGGACAAAGCGCTGGACTACACCGGCGCTGGCAACGACTTTGTGGGCTACGACGAGTTGGCGGCGCACGCCAAGGTGCTGGCCCTGTATCTGGACGGCAACGCGGTGTCCGCACTCCAAGCCGGGCAGCAAGGCGTGGTGGTGCTCGACGCAACCCCGTTTTATGCCGAGTCCGGCGGCCAAGTGGGCGACCAAGGCCACATTCACCACGGCGGCGCCGAGTTTGAAGTGGGCGACACCCTCAAACTCAAGGCCGATGTGTTTGGCCACCACGGCACCTTGGTCAGCGGCAGCCTCAAGGTGGGCGACGCGGTCAAGGCCGACGTCAACACCGAGCTGCGTGCCGCCACCGTGCGCAACCACAGCGCCACCCACTTGATGCACAAAGCCTTGCGCGAAGTGCTGGGCGGCCATGTGCAACAAAAAGGCAGCTTGGTCAACGCCGAGCGCACCCGCTTTGACTTTGCGCACAACGCCCCCGTGACCGATGCCGAAATCCGCCACATCGAAGCCAAAGTCAACGCCGAAATTTTGGCCAACGCTGCGGCCCAAGCGCGAGTGATGGACATCGAATCGGCCCAAAAAACCGGCGCCATGATGCTGTTTGGCGAGAAGTACGGCGAAACTGTGCGCGTGCTCGACATCGGTTCTAGCCGCGAGTTGTGCGGCGGCACCCACGTCAAAGCCACGGGCGACATTGGCCTGTTCAAAATCGTGGCCGAAGGCGGCGTGGCCGCAGGCGTGCGCCGCATCGAAGCCGTGACCGGCGCGAACGCCTTGGCCTATTTGCAACTCTTGGAAGAAACCGTGCAGCAGGCCGCAGGCAGCCTCAAGGCGCAACCGGCCGAGTTGAACCAACGCATCGCCCAAGTGCTCGACCAAGTCAAAGCGCTCGAAAAAGAAGTCACTGCGCTCAAAGGCAAAGTGGCCTCCGCCCAAAGCGACGAGCTGCTGACGCAAGCGGTGGACGTCAAAGGCACCCAGCTCTTGGTGGCCAAGCTCGAAGGTGCGGACGCCAAAACTTTGCGCGACACCATGGACAAGCTCAAGGACAAGATGAAGTCGGCCGTGATCGTGTTGGCGGCAGCGGACGGAGAAAAAGTCAACATCGCCGCAGGCGTGACCACGGACAACACCGGCAAAGTCAAAGCCGGCGAGCTGGCCAACTTTGTGGCCCAGCAAGTAGGCGGCAAAGGCGGCGGCAAGCCCGACATGGCGATGGCTGGCGGCAGCGACTCCAAAGCCCTGCCAGCGGCCTTGGCCAGCGTGCAGGCTTGGGTGGCCGAGCGCCTGTGAGCTGATGCTCACACTGGGGTGCCCTTTGGGGTTGCAAACGGGGTGGCCAGTGGGGTGTCCAGTGGCCAAGAGCCTGCTTGCCGCGTTGGCGTTGTGTTTGCCTTGTCTGGCCCAAGCCCAATTCCAAAAAACACCTTGGCAAGGCCCCACGCCCGCCATCGAGTTTCAAGACACGCAAGGCCAAAGCTGGACCACCGCCAAGCTCAAGGGGCGCACGGTGGTGCTGAACTTTTGGGCCACTTGGTGCGCCCCCTGCAAAGAAGAGCTGCCGTCTTTGCAAACCCTGCATGAACTCGGCGGCGGCGACCCGGTGGTGATTGGCGTCAATGTGCGCGAAACCGCCAGCCACGTCGCCCGCTACATGCGCAGCACGGACTTGCAGTTGCCCGTGGTGCTCGACCCCAAAGGTGACACCGCCAAACGCTGGGGCGTCAACACCTACCCCACCACCGTGCTCATCGACCCCAAGGGCCAAGCCCGCTGGCGCGTGGTCGGGCTGGTGGACTGGACCAGCGCCGACTCGGCCCAGTGGTTGACGGGGTTGAAGCGCTGATGGGCCTGCACTGAGGCGCAGCTGGCGCCTTTCCTGTACCGACACTGAGCCCAGGTTTCGGCCAAAAACACTGCAAGATCAGCGTGCTCACCCAAGCGTGGAAGAACAGAAGCTTGGGTGACGCCATCGTGTGCGCGCGGCCTTCCGCGATAATCGCCCAGCCCGCTGCATCTTGCGCCGGGTGACCTGCCTTCGGGGCATGGGTGGCTGTTCTTGAAGAACGCTGCCTTGCATGTGCCGACACGTCTTTCCCAACATTCCGGAGTTCCCTGCATGATCCCCGTTCGCCGTTCCTTGCTCAAAGGGGGCGCCACTTTGGGCGCCCTGATCGCTGCACCTGCTTGGGTCAGTGCTCAATCTTCATCTTCCACGCCACCCACCGCTGGCTCAGAGCGCCGTTTTGCCCCCCAGCCGGGTGACTGGCGCACCTTTGACGTGACCACCCGCGTGGCCTTGGCCGACCCGGTGGGGCCGACCCGCATTTGGTTGCCGGTGCCCAGCATCAACACCGATTGGCAGCAGTCGCTTGAAAGCGGGTTCAGCAGCAACGGCGCATCGCGCATGTTGGCCGATGGGGTGGAGGGCGCTCGCGTGCTGTTCACCGAGTTTGCCGAGGGCGTCAAACCTGTGGTGGAGATCACCAGCCGCGTGCGCACCCGCAACCGCGCCGACTTGGCCGCTGGCGCAAGCGCTTTTGACAAAGCCGACGCCGCCACACTGCACCACTACACCCGCGCCACAGCGTTGCTGCCCACCGATGGCCTGGTGCGCAAAACCGCGCTGACGGCCACCCAAGGTGCCCACACCGACGTGCAAAAAGTCCGCGCCATTTACGACTGGGTGGTGGCCAACGCTTGGCGCGAGCCCAAGACACGCGGCTGCGGCGAGGGCGACATCAAAACCATGCTGGAGACTGGCAACCTGGGCGGCAAGTGCGCCGACATCAACGCGCTGTTTGTCGGCCTGTGCCGCTCGGTGGGGGTGCCTGCGCGTGACGTGTACGGCCTCCGGTTGGTGCCTTCGGCCTTTGGCTACAAAGAGCTGTCGGGCAACCCGGCCAGCTTGAAGGGTGCGCAGCATTGCCGCGCCGAGGTGTACCTGCAAGCCCGTGGCTGGGTGGCCATGGACCCGGCCGATGTGGCCAAGGTCATGCGCATGGAAACCGCCGAGTGGATCAAGAAAACCGACCACCCGGTGGTGGCCCCGGTGTACAAGGCCTTGTTTGGCGGCTGGGAGGGCAATTGGCTGGGCTGGAACACCGCCCACGACCTCAACCTGCCCGGTGCCAAAGAGGGCTTGCTGAACTTTTTGATGTACCCCGTGGCCGAGACCGCCGAAGGTCGTGTGGATTCGTACACGCCCGATGCGTTCAAGTACACGATTTCGGCAACCGAAATCAAAGCCTGAGCCCAGCCCGGATTCAAGCGGGGATGGACAACTGCCGCTGGCTCGTGAACGTGCGGGCCAGCCCGGTGACGGGGTCGGTGAATTGAACCGATTGGGCCAGCAGCTGCAAGGGGCGTTCAAAGTTCTCTGGGGCGTCGGGCCCACGCAGCACCAGGGGGTAGAATTGATCGCCCTCTATGGGCAGGCCCAAAGCCATCATGTGCACGCGCAGTTGGTGGCGTTTGCCCGACACCGGCCTCAGCTGGTACAGCGCGCGCTCGCCCTGGGTGCGGATCAGGGCCATGTGGGTTTCGCTGTTGGGTGCGCCTGGAACTTCGCGCATCTTGAAAAAATGCGAGGGGTCTTGGGCCAGACAACTGGTGTGCACGCGGGGCAGGGCCAGCTCGGGGCGGTAGCGGGCCACGGCGTGGTAAGTTTTGCGGATGGTGTGGTCGCGAAACAGGGCGTGGTAGGCGTCGCGTTCTTCTAGGCGTTTGCCAAACATCACCAATCCCGCCGTTTCGCGGTCGATGCGGTGCAGGGGCACGAGGTTGGCCTGACCGGTCAGGCGCTTGAGCTGCACCAGCAGGCATTGCTGCACATAGGGGCCGGACGGGGTCACGGGCATGAAGTGCGGTTTGTCGGCCACCAGCAGGTGCTCGTCTTCAAACAAAACCGACGCAGACACCGGCAGTTGGGGCTCATTGGCCACTTGGCGGTAATAAAAATAACGCTGCCCCACCATGCAGGGCTGATGGGCTTGGGCGCTTTGCCCGTTTTCGTGCAGCACCAAGCCTTGGGCCAGACGCTCGGCCCATTCACTGCGTGCGATGCCCGGCATGCGCTGGGCCAAAAAGTCGAGCAGGCTGGGCCACTCGCCAGCCGGGACGGCCACCACGCTGGCGCTGACGCCCTCGTGCACGGGCATTTGGGCCACACGTCCCGAGCGGGTCATGTCAGATGCGGCGAAAAACCAAGTCCCACACGCCGTGTCCCAGTTTGAGGCCCCGGTTTTCAAACTTGGTCAGGGGCCGGTAGTCGGGCTTGCTGGCAAAGCCACTGGGGTCGGTGGCGGTGTTGTGCAGCAAGGGCTCGGCCGAGACCACGGCCAGCATTTGTTCGGAGTAAGGCTGCCAGTCTGTGGCCAAGTGCAGGTAGCCACCGGGCTTGATGTGCTGGGCCAAGCGCTGCACAAAAGGCGGCTGGATCAGGCGGCGTTTGTGGTGGCGGCTTTTGTGCCAAGGGTCAGGAAAAAAGATGTGCACCCCGTCCAAGCTCTCGGTGCCCAGCATGTGGTCCATGACCTCGACCGCGTCGTGCTGCACGATGCGGATGTTGCCAATGCGCTCTTCGCCGCAACGCTTGAGCAAAGCGCCCACGCCGGGTTCGTGCACTTCGCAGCACAAAAAGTTGTCATCTGGGCGCACCTGAGCGATCTTGGCGGTGGCGTCGCCCATGCCAAAACCGATTTCCAAAATCAGGGGGGCGGCGCGACCAAAGGCGGCGGGCACGTCGAGCCGATCGGCCTGGTAAGGCACCAAAAACTGGGGGCCATGCAGGTCAAACGCCCGCATCTGCCCCGTGCCCATGCGGCCTGCGCGCAGCACATAGGTTTTGATGGTGCGCATGAAAGGGGTGTCGGCGCTCGCGTCGGTCGCTGAGGCCTCGGTCAGGGCTTTAGGGTCTGGCAAGGTCATGGTGTTCTAGGGCAAATCAGTCTCTGATTATCGGTGGAGGCGGGGTGGGGTGGGTTCAAGTCCCGGCAAAGGGGTTGACCAAGCGCACGCCCGCCAGCACTTCGCCGGTGCCCATGTCTTCGGTCAGCAGCACGGCGCAGCCCGCAATGTGGGCGCTGGCCAGGATCAAGGCGTCCCAATAACTCAGGGCGTGGTTTTGGTGCAAGTCCAGCGCCAATTCAATGGTGTTGAGGGTCACGGCGCTTTGGTCAAACTGGCGGTAGCAGCTCAGCTGTTCGCGCACATGGGCGTGCCCCAGACCCAGTTTGCGCAGGCCCACTTGGATGTACTCGTTGAGCACTTGCGTGGACAACACGCCCAGCCTTTGCTTGCGCAGGTGCCGGATCAGGTCAATGGCGATGCGTTGTTTGAGCGGCTCGTCCGTGCTGTCGGCATAGACCAAAATGTTGGTGTCGATGAAGCAGCGTGCCTTGGGCAAGGCCAGCAAGCTGGCCCAGGTGGGCGAGGGTTCAGCCGCGATCATGGATGGCGTTCCGGTCAAACTTCCAGCCGTTCAGGCGGCCTGCACCCGACAGACAGCGTTGCTCGAAGGCGTCCCACTCGGCCACCACGCGCTCTTCGCCCGCCAGTTGATCCAGGTAGTCGCGCACCGCTTGGTTCAGGCTTTTGCCCATTTTTCGGGCCGTTTCACGGGCAGCTTCGGCCACGCGTTCGTCCACAGACAGGGTGATGTTCATTCCATTGCCTCCACATTTGCAATTCGCACATATTATGTGTGAATTTTGAGGCTGGGGCAAATGGTCAAGGCAGGGTGTGTCGAGCGCTTGAGGTGTGGAGCGCTTTATGGCCTCAGCACAGTCAAATCCCGCCAAGCCATCACCCATGTGGCCAGGGCATGCGCTACATCGGTCCCCGCTTGGGCGGAGGGCAGCCCAAGGGCCATTGCGGCAGGGTTGAGCGCGTTGAGCGCGTGTGACACATCCAGCGGCTGCGCGCCGTTTTGTTTGCTGAGTTTTTCGCCCGTGTCGCCCAGCACCAGCGGGGTGTGCAGGTAGCGGGGGGTGGGCAGACCCAGGGCGCGTTGCAGCAAGATTTGACGGGGGGTGTTGTCGGCCAGGTCTTGGCCGCGCACGATGTGGGTGATGCCTTGGGCCGCGTCGTCCACCACCACGGCCAGTTGGTAGGCCCACAGGCCATCGGCGCGCCGCAGCACAAAGTCGCCCACTTCGGTGTCCACCGCTTGGCTTTGGGGGCCGAGTTGGCGGTCGGTCCAATGCACGCAGGCGGCTGGGCCCATGCCCACGTTCAGCCGCCAGGCGCGCGGCGCTTGGCCTTGCAAGCCGCCACGGTCAGGTCGGCAAGTGCCGGGGTAGGGCGCGGCGTGGTGGCGTTCGCGGGCCAGGCCTTGCGCACGCAGCGCCACCTCAATGTCTTTGCGTGAGCAGGCGCAGGGGTAGGCCAAACCCGCTTGCACCAGCGTGTCGAGCGCAGTTTGGTACAGCGCGCTGCGCTGGCTTTGCCAGACCACCGGGGCGTCGCTCACCAGGCCGCAGGCGGCCAGTTGCTGCAAGATGAAGTGGTCGGCCCCGGGCACGCAGCGGGGCGTGTCCACGTCCTCGATGCGCACCAGCCATTGGCCGCCTTGGGCGCGGGCGTCCAGCCAACTGGCCAAGGCCGCAACGAGCGAGCCCGCATGCAGCGGGCCCGTGGGAGAGGGGGCGAAGCGGCCGACGCTCAACGCTTTTTGAGCACCGACAGGGCCAGTTCCAGGCCGGACACGAACGCGTCTTCGGCGCGGTGGCCCAGGCACCAGTCGCCACACAGGCCAATGCCTTGGTCTTTGAACCACAGGTGGCTTTGGCCCAGCGGCTGGGCCGTCTTGGCGTAAAGCCAGCGGTGCACGTCGGCGTGCGCCGGCGTGGCGCGGATGCCCGTGATCTCACCAAAGGCTTTGATCAGCTTGGCTTTCACGCGCTCAGGGGTGTCGTTGATGTGTTCGGCTGACCACGGCGCGCTGGCCTGCACGGTCCAGCGCTCGATGCGTTCGCGCCCGGGTTTGGACGACTCGCGTGCCATCCATGCGATGCGGTGGTGCGTGCTGCGGGCCGCGTTCCATTGCGGTCCGAGGGTGATCAGGCCCGGCTGCACAGCTTGGGGGTAGGCCACCATGAGCGTCCAGCAGGGGTCCACCCGCACGCCCTTGAGGGGCTCGGCCAAGGCGCTTTGGCCCGAGGCTTGGAGCAGCTCTTGGGCCTGGGTGTGGGGGATGGCGAGGATGACTTTGTCTAAGCCGCCGTAAACGTGTTGCGCGCCGTCGTCGGCTTCGGTGTGCAGCTGCCAGCCGTTTTTTTGCAAGGGGTCGGCGCTGATGCGGGTGACCCGGGTTTGCAGTTGCACATTGCCGTCGTCGCTCAGCGGCGCAGCCCAAGCTTTGACCAAGCCGTTCATGCCAGGGGTGGCGACCCAGTGGCGCTCGCCGCCGGGCAAACCGGCTTCGATCACGCGGCCATTGGGGTCCAGCACGCGCACGGCGTTGGCGCTCCAAGGTTTGCACAGGCCGGGCACGGTGGCCAGGGCCAGCTCAAAGCGCGGGTCGCGCACGGTGAAGTACTGCGTGCCATGGTCAAAGCTGCCAAACGCGCTGGCGCGTGTGGCCATGCGCCCACCCAAGCCCCGACTCTTGTCGAACAGGGTGACGTTGTGACCGGCCTGGCGCAAAGTGCGTGCGCAAACCACGCCGGCCATGCCGACACCGATGATGGCGATGTGTTGTGTATTCATGTCTTCACTTTATCCGAGAAATGGCGCTGGCAGTG